>CAVCCB010000008.1:0-35312 GCA_963600595.1 Subdoligranulum sp. APC924/74
AAATAAAAAAGATAAGTTTTTTGTTTTTTTTTGTAACTTTGCACGAAAATCACATAGAATAGAAGAATATGGACAAAATCACCGACTACAGAAAAGGGTTAAAGGAGAAAATCATTGAGCATGCAATGAACGAGTTTTACAAGCGTGGCATCAAGGCTGTGAAGATGGATGAGATTTCGCAGGGCCTCCACGTCTCCAAGCGCACCGTGTATGAAATCTTCGGCGACAAGGAGGAACTCCTCTTGCTCGGAACACAGATGGAGCAGGAGAGGATGAAGAACCAGATAGACTACTTCGCTGCCAACCACAGCCAGAACGTGATTGAAATCTTCGCCTATTTCTACCGTCTGCAAATGGAGAAGAACGAGAAGGTGGAGCCCGTTTACCTGGAGGATCTCCATAAGTACCCTCGCGTGCTGGAGTACCTCAAGGAGACGGGCGTGAGGGAGAGGGCACAGCGCCATGTCTTCTATGATGCCGGCATCAAGGAAGGGTATTTCCGCAACGACGTAGACTTCGACCTGCTCTCCAAGATAGGCAACTTCACCATGCAGGAGATCATGCGCCAACAGCTCTACAAGGAATATTCCCTAAAGACGCTCTTCGACAACTATTTCCTGCTGATGATCCGCGGTTTTTGCACTGAGACAGGGCTTGTTGCGCTCAACAAGGCTATCAATACCCAGGAGGCTCAGTCCTTGTAGATCCACCTCAGCAGCCAGTTGATGGGGCGGGAATGGAACTTGAACCAACGATACTTGGCGACAGGCTTCCCGCCGAACCTTAATATAAACTCACGGAAGAAGTTCTTGCGAAACGGTAGGCCAGCATCCATGAAGCACATATGCCGTGCACCGTGTTCGTGGGCATACTTGAGAGCAAACCATACGGTCATCAGGCTGGGGTGCAGAGGGGCATAGGTCTTGCGTTTCGCTCCCAGATACCATAGATAGGCATCACCCTTGCTGAATACACAGGCACATCCACCAATGACCTTCCGCCCCTTATAAGTGGTGACGCAAACCATGGCATTCTTGCTTGCTGCCAGTTCCTTGAAATACTGCAACGGGGGGATATATCTGCGCGGCTTCAGGAAATAGTACCTCGTAAGCAAGGTATGGAACTTTTTGATTTCCTCATCGCTCCTTGCGATGTGAAAATTCACACCTTTATCATGTAGTTTGCCAATGCGCTGCAAGAGTTTGTCGGAGATGCGCTGTTCTGGTGTCATGCTGTGCAGCGAATTGTGCACTTCCTGCCAGGCAACGGGAAAATAGCCCAACTGACGGAAATGACGGTAGGCAAACATCTTTCTGCTCAGTCCGGAAAACTCGATGTAGAGACACAGACGGTTTTGCAACCGCGTGGTGATTGCCGTCAGCATCAGCCTGAAAAGTGAGTCCGCATCGACACCACCGGCATACTCACCCTCCCCGTGGGCATGTGCGTGTGTATATAAATAAGGTGTAAGGAAATTGCCCCTACGCTGCACGATGACAAGGAGCTGCCCCAAAACGGCAGGACACCCCTTCTCCGTCGCCACTGCCATATACGGACTGTTGCCATGAGTCAGCTCGGCGATACGGAACAACTCTTGGCTATGGAAGAAGTTGCCCGCAAGCAATGTCGTGGGCAGTTCTTCGCTTTTGGCATATATATTTACTTCAAATACATTCACATCGCAAAAATAATAAATTATTTCTAAAAAAACGAGATTTATACCCTTGTTATCCTTTCTTTTTAGTATTTTTGCACATTATGAAAGTGATATTATTGGGAGCCGGCAAATTGGCCACTCATTTGGGCAAGGCTTTGTTGGCAGCCGGACATGACATTTTGCAGGTTTATAGCAGGACGATGGAGTCTGCGTCAGCCCTGTCCGCCATCATTGGCGGAGCATCGGTGACCGACATCTGTCAGGTACGTGACGATGCTGACCTTTATATCTTCTCGGTGAAGGACAGTGTCCTTGCCGACTTAATTCCCCAACTTTGCAAAGGGAAAGAAAACAAGGTGTCTATCCATACCGCAGGTTCGGTGCCTATGGAGGTTTTTCAGGGCATGGCTCTCCATTACGGTGTACTTTACCCGATGCAGACCTTCTCGAAGACGAGGGAGGTTAATTTCTCTGAGATACCTTGCTTCATAGAATACAATGACGATTACGCACAGCAGGTGGTCAATGAACTTGCTCGCTCGCTGAGCCAGCACGTTTATTCCATCTCCAGCGATGACCGCAGGTACCTGCATCTCGCGGCTGTTTTCGCCTGTAACTTCGTGAACCATTGCTACTCCATCAGCCATGATTTGCTGGAGAAGCATGGGATTCCTTTCAACGTGATGCTCCCGCTCATCGACGAGACGGCGGCAAAGGTGCATCAGCTCAGTCCTGCCGAGGCACAGACGGGTCCTGCAGTTCGCTATGACGAGAATGTCATCTGCGCCCAGGCTTCGCTCCTCTGGGACAATCCGCTGTTGAAGGACATCTACGAACGAATGAGTCAAAACATTCACCAATCGGCAAACAAGAAGTAAACACAAAAATACTCAACCCTATGATTAATTACGACTTAAAGAAGATAAGGGCAGTAGTCTTCGACGTGGATGGTGTGCTGTCGCGCCAGACCATCCTACTGTCAGCCAATGGAGAGCCGCTGCGCACGGTCAACATCAAGGACGGCTACGCCATCCAGCTCGCACAGAAGGTGGGACTACGCATCGCCATCATCACGGGCGGCAAGACAGAGGCTGTACGCCTTAGGTATGAGGGGCTCGGGGTAGAGGACATCCACATGGGATGCGCCGTGAAAATCAAGACCTACCGTGAGTTCCTGGAGAAATATTCGCTCAACGACGAGGAAATCATCTATGTGGGCGACGACATCCCCGACTACGAGGTGATGACGGCTTGCGGATGTGCGTGCTGTCCCGCCGATGCCTGTCCTGACGTGAAGGAAATAGCCGACTATGTGGCGACAGCAAACGGAGGCGACGGATGTGGACGTGAGATCATCGAGCAAGTGCTCCGCGCACAGGGAAAATGGCTTGCCGATACCCAGGCGTTCGGATGGTAGTTTTTTTTAGAGTTGGAAGTCTGATATTTTCGACAATACACCGAGATGAAAAAATTTAAAATCATATTGGCGAGCAACTCGCCACGGCGCAAGGAACTGCTTGCAGGACTTGACGTGCCCTTCGAGGTGAACGTGTTGCCTGGTATTGACGAGAGTTATCCCGATACGCTCGACGCTTACGACACGGCACAGTATATCGCCTGTAAGAAAGCTGATGCCTATCGTGGATTGCTGGCAGAGGAGGGCAACGATGAGGCAGTGGTGCTCACCGCTGATACGGTGGTGATAGCCCCATCGACGGAGTCGCATGGTGGCAAGGCCATCGTGCTGGGCAAACCCAAGGACGTTGAGGATGCCTATGCCATGCTTCGACTGCTCAGCGGCAAGACCCATCATGTGGTGACTGGAGTCTGCCTGACCACCAGGAAGCACCAGCGTCAGTTCTCCGTTACAACGGAAGTGTCTTTCAAGCAGTTTACAGACGCAGAGATTGACTACTATATTGAGCATTACCGCCCCTTCGACAAGGCTGGAGCATACGGCATCCAGGAATGGATAGGCTATGTGGGGTGCACTGGACTAAAAGGCAGTTACTACAACGTGATGGGACTGCCCGTGCAACGCATTTACGAGGAATTGGGGACAATTTAGTTTTTTTAAATTAAGATATTGTTCCATGTCATAAATAATGAGTATCTTTGTGCGTTTTATGTAACTAACAAGGATTATGACGGACAAAATGCTGGCCAAAGCCAGAGAAATATTGGACAACTATCTGGAGACCAACCTGCATCGGAGAACCCCAGAGCGTTACGCCATCCTGGATGCGGTCTATCATATCGGCGGACACTTCACGCTCGATGAACTTAGCGACCTGCTGGAGAAAGAACACTTCCGGGTGAGCAGGGCTACGCTTTACAACACGATGCACCTCTTCATCGAATTGCGGCTCGTGGTGAGACACTGCCTGGTGGACGGCACCAAGTATGAGGCATGCCTCGATGACGAGAACCACGTGCACCGGGTATGCACTGTGTGCGGCAAGGTGACGGAGGTGAATGTTCCCCAGGTGACCAAGGCAATCGGCAAGACGGATTTCAAGGATTTCCGCAAGGATGCCTTTGCGCTTTACATCTATGGCGTATGCAGCGACTGCCAGGAGAAAATAGCAAAGGG
The DNA here is from genome assembly GCA_963600595.1 of Subdoligranulum sp. APC924/74. Lineage (GTDB taxonomy): Bacteria > Bacteroidota > Bacteroidia > Bacteroidales > Bacteroidaceae > Prevotella. The sequence continues at coordinate 4,251 of CAVCCB010000008.1, forward strand.
GCACAACGTGAGAAGTTGCGTCTATGCCCAAGTTAAAAAGGAAAAATATAAAAACATAAAAAAATGAATACAGGTAAAGTAGATGTCCTGCTGGGTCTACAGTGGGGCGATGAAGGTAAAGGGAAGGTGGTCGATGTGTTGACCCCCAAGTATGATGTCGTAGCTCGCTTCCAGGGCGGTCCCAACGCAGGGCACACCCTTGAGTTCGAGGGACAGAAATATGTGCTCCGTTCCATTCCGTCTGGCATTTTCCAGGGCGGCAAGGTGAACATCATTGGCAATGGCGTGGTTTTAGCCCCAGACCTCTTCATGCAGGAGGCGAAGGATTTAGAGAAGAGCGGTCACGACTTGAGAAGCCGTCTCCACATCTCCAAGAAGGCACATCTCATCATGCCTACCCACCGTGTGCTCGACGCAGCCATCGAAGCTTCAAAGGGCAAGAACAAGGTGGGTACTACTGGCAAGGGCATCGGTCCCACCTACACTGACAAGGTGAGTCGCACGGGTCTTCGCGTGGGTGACATCCTCGACAACTTCCCGGAGAAGTACGAGGCTCACAAGGCTCTGCACCTCAAGCAGATTGCCAGCCTTGGCTACACCGATTTCGACATCACCGAGGTGGAAAAGACGTGGATGGAGGGTATCGAGTACCTGAAGCAATTCCAGATTGTGGACAGTGAGCACGAGATTAATAAGGTACTGCGCTCTGGCAAGGACGTTCTCTGCGAGGGTGCGCAGGGTACCATGCTCGATGTAGACTTCGGCTCTTATCCTTTCGTCACTTCCTCCAACACTATCTGCGCCGGTGCCTGCATCGGTCTGGGCATCGGTCCCAACAAGATTGGCGAGGTGTTCGGAATCATGAAGGCATACTGCACTCGCGTGGGTGCAGGCCCGTTCCCCACGGAGTTGTTTGACGAAACAGGTTCAAAAATCCGCGACTTAGGCCATGAGTACGGAGCCGTTACGGGTCGTGAGCGCCGCTGTGGCTGGTGCGACCTCGTGCAGTTGAAGTATTCCGTCATGGTCAACGGCGTGACACAGCTCATTATGATGAAGAGCGACGTGCTCGACGGCTTCGAGACCATCAAGGCGTGTGTGGCTTACAAGTTGAAGGACGGCAGCGAGACCACCGACCTGCCTTACGAGATTGATGACGTGGAGCCTATATACAAGGAGTTCAAGGGATGGAACGTAGACATGACCAAGTTCACCACAGAAGACCAGTTCCCACAAGAGTTCAAGGACTACGTTGTCTTCTTGGAGGAGTATCTGGAGACTCCCATCAGCATCATTTCCATTGGTCCTGACCGCGACCAGACAATTGTTCGTAACAAGTAATTATGGCACAGAAACCAAGTATTCCAAAAGGTACACGTGACTTCGGTCCCGTGGAGATGTCTAAGCGCAACTACATCTTCAACACTATCAAAGAAGTATATGCCCTCTATGGTTTTCAGCAGATAGAGACCCCCGCAATGGAGACTCTCCAGACATTGATGGGCAAGTATGGCGAGGAGGGTGACAAGCTCCTTTTCAAGGTGCTCAACTCTGGAGACTACATGAGCAAGGTGACCGATGAGGACATTCGCTCGCTCGGCTCGCTGAAGTTGGCGGCCAAGTTGTGCGAAAAGGGCTTGCGCTATGACCTCACCGTTCCTTTCGCACGTTATGTTGTGCAGCACAGGGAGGAGTTGCAGATGCCGTTCAAGCGTTACCAGATACAGCCCGTGTGGCGTGCAGACCGTCCACAGAAGGGAAGATATCGTGAGTTCTATCAGTGCGATGCCGATGTTGTAGGCTCCGACTCTTTATTGAACGAGGTGGAGCTGATGCAGATTGTGGACACCGTATTCACCAAGTTCGGCGTGCGAGTGTGCATCAAGATCAACAACCGCAAGATTTTGACAGGTATTGCAGAGGTCATCGGCGAGGCGGAGAAGATCGTGGACATCACCGTAGCAATTGACAAGCTCGACAAGATTGGACTAGACAACGTCAACGAAGAACTGAAAAATGATGGCATCTCAGAGAAGGCCATCGCTAAGTTGCAGCCAATCATCTCGTTATCTGGAACCAATGAAGAAAAACTTCAAGTAATAGCTAAGGTTCTCGAAAGCTCAGAGACAGGCTTGAAGGGAGTGGAGGAGACCAAGTTTATCCTCGACACATTGAAGTCGGTGGGGCTGAACAACGAGATAGAACTTGACCTGACGCTGGCACGAGGACTCAACTACTACACCGGTGCCATCTTCGAGGTGAAGGCACTTGACACACCGATGGGCAGCATCACAGGAGGCGGTCGTTACGACAACCTCACGGGCATCTTCGGGCTGTCAGGAGTCAGTGGCGTGGGCATCTCCTTTGGAGCCGACCGCATCTATGACGTGCTCAATACGCTCGTTCTCTATCCCGAGGAGGCAGTGAACGCTACACAGGTGCTCTTTATCAATTTCGGAGAACAGGAGACAGCCTATTGCTTGCCTATCATCGGTAAGGTGCGTGAGGCGGGCATCCGTGCTGAGATTTTCCCCGACAAGGCCAAGATGAAGAAGCAGATGAGCTACGCCAACGCCAAAAATATCCCCTTCGTGGTACTGGCAGGCGAGACCGAGATCGCTGCAGGCAAGGTGACGCTGAAGAACATGGAGAGTGGCGAGCAGCAGCTCGTGACTACAGAGGAACTTATCGGAGCCATCAAGAAGTAAGAGGGTTGCATGATAATGAAATTGAAGAGAGGTATGTCGTATGTATTCCGACATACCTCTCTTTGTATGTCCGTCCGTCGTTTTTACATAAAAAAACGTAAAAAGACGCACTCCTCGGTGACGATTGAGAAAAAATATGTATCTTTGTCAAATTAATATCTAAAACTCCTAAAACCAATGGAACAGAATTTAAAGAACATTGTATCGCAATTTGTCATCGAAGGCAAGGTTAATGAGATCCTGCCCCTTGGCAATGGACTTATCAATGACACCTATAAGGTAAACACAGTGGGCGAGGAGACCCCCGACTATGTGCTGCAACGCATCAACCACAGCATCTTTGCCGACGTGGAGCTCCTGCAGCATAACATAGAGGTGGTTACATCCCATATCCACCAGAAGTTGTCGGAGGCAGGAGAGGATGATATCGACCGGAAAGTATTGCAGTTCGCCAAGACCCCAGAGGGGAAGACCTACTGCAAGGACGGTGGCAACTACTGGCGCGTTTCCCGCTTCATCGCCTATGCCCGGACATTCGAGACGGTAGATCCTTATTACTCCCATTTCGCAGGTCTTGCCTTTGGCAAGTTTGAGGCGATGCTCGCCGACGTGAAGGAGACTTTAGGAGAGACGATACCCGACTTCCATAACATGGAACTGCGCTACCGCCAGTTGCACGAGGCGATGGAGGCAAACAAGGCTGGTAGACTAGAGGAGGTCAAGGATTTCATAGCCGAATTGGAGAAATATGTGGACGAGATGTGCCTGGCTGAGCGGCTATACCGCGAGGGCAAGCTGCCCAAGCGAATCTGCCACTGTGACACGAAGGTAAACAACATGATGTTTGATGAGGAAGGCAGGGTGCTCTGCGTCATCGACCTCGATACCGTGATGCCCAGTTTTGTATTCTCCGACTATGGTGACTTCCTCCGAACGGCAGCCAACACTGTGGCAGAAGACTGTCCTGATTTTGACAAGATAGACTTCCGCATGGACATCTTCGAGGCGTTCACGAGCGGCTACCTTGAATCGGCAGGCAGTTTCCTCACGCCAATAGAGACAGAGAACCTCCCTTACGCCGCCGCCCTATTCCCCTATATGCAGAGCGTGCGCTTCCTGTGGGACTACCTCAACGGCGACATCTACTGGAAAACGCGATATCCCACACACAATCTGGTGAGGGCAAAGAACCAGTGGTTTCTGTTCCAGAGCGTACTGGCACACACCGAGGAGATGAAAACTTTCATCGTAGAGCAATCGAAGAAGTAAATTCCAACAAACCTTGGGGCGGGATTCAAGCTCGTCCCTCAAAAAACAATAACTCTATGAGAAAAATGATGATTACACTTGCAGCAATGCTCATGGCAATGAACATCTCTGCAAAGCAGGTGACAGAGGTATCTGCCACCCCGAAGGCAAACCAAGTGACGAATACCAATGAGGTGAAGCCCATACTGGTACAGACACCTGCACGGCCGGCAGGTCAGAAAGATGTCCTCAATCTCACCGTGCCCAAAATGAACGTGGTTCGTGTTGGCTTCGTGGGACTCGGAATGCGCGGTCCCAGTGCCGTGGAGCGTTTCGTCAACATCAATGGTGCGGAGATAAAAGGTCTCTGTGATGTGGAGGGAGACCGTGTGGAGAAATGCCAGAAAATATTGGAGAACAACGGCCGCAAGAAAGCCAAGGCGTACGTTGGCGAGGAGGCTTACAAGAAACTCTGCGAGAGCAAGGACGTAGACCTGATATACATTGCGACAGACTGGGCGACCCATGTGCCCATCGCCCTCTATGCCATGGAGCATGGCAAGAACGTGGCGGTGGAAGTTCCTGCAGCTTTCTCCCTTGATGACATCTGGAAACTGATAGACACCTCTGAGCGTACACGCAAGCACTGCATGATGCTGGAGAACTGCGTGTATGACTTTTTCGAGATAGCCGCTCTCAACATGGCAAAGAAAGGCGTGTTTGGTGAGGTCCTTCATGTGGAGGGCTCCTACCTGCACAACCTCGATGACTTCTGGGGAGAATACTGGAACAACTGGCGTCTCGACTTCAACCACAAGCACCGCGGCGACGTCTATCCCACTCATGGCATCGGTCCGGACTGCCAGGTTCTCGGCATCCACCGCACCGACCTCATGGATTATCTCGTTGCCATGGACACCAAGGCGGTGAACGGTCCTAAAATTGTAGAGAAGCAGACGGGCAAACCCTGTACTGACTTCCAGAACGGAGACCAAACATCCACGCTCATCCGCACCCTGAACGGCAAGACGATGCTCATCCAGCACGACGTGATGACCCCCCGCCCTTATAGCCGTATGTTCCAAGTGGTGGGCACGGACGGCTACGCCAGCAAGTACCCCGTGGAGCAGATTCTGTTGCGCAAGGACCAGGCAAAGAGTATAAATGCGGACTATCAGGATCTCAATTCCCACGAGCCCCTGAAAGCTGAAGCTCGTGATGCGATGATCAAAGCGTACACGCCCGATTATGTGAAAGAGATAGAGGATAAGGCTAAGAAGGTAGGCGGACATGGCGGCATGGACTACATCATGGACTATCGCCTGGTATATTGCCTCCGCAACGGCCTTCCCCTCGACATGGACGTGTACGACATGGCGGAATGGTGCTGCATCGGTGAGCTTTCAAAGATTTCCATCGAGAACGGTTCTGCCCCCGTGAAGATACCCGACTTCACCCGTGGAGCGTGGAAGAAGTAAAAACTTCGTACTAAAAAATATTAAAAGCAACAGAGATATTGCGGAAGTCAAAGAAAAATTAGTATCTTTGCTTTCGATTTCAAAGAAAAATAACGAACTAAATAAATTTTTTAGGAAAAATGAAGATTGAAGATTTTAACTTTGCCGGTCACAAGGCAATCGTACGCGTTGACTTCAACGTGCCATTGGATGAAAAAGGTAATGTAACAGACGACACTCGTATCCGTGGTGCCCTCCCCACCTTGAAGAAGGTGCTCGCAGACGGCGGTGCGCTCATCATGATGAGCCACATGGGCAAGCCAAAGGGCAAGGTTAAGGCTGAGCTTTCTCTTTCACAAATTGTGAAGAACGTTTCTGACGCTCTCGGTGTGGATGTGAAGTTTGCAAAGGACTGCGGTAACGCAGACGCTGAGGCTGCAGCCTTGAAGGCTGGCGAGGCTCTCTTGCTCGAGAACCTCCGTTTCTATCCTGAGGAAGAAGGCAAGCCCGTAGGCGTAGAGAAGGGCACGCCTGAGTTCGACGCTGCCAAGGCCGAGATGAAGGAACGCCAGAAGAAGTTCGCTGCCAAGTTGGCTTCTTACGCTGACGTGTATGTGATGGACGCTTTCGGTACAGCTCATCGCAAGCACGCTTCCACAGCTGTAATCGCCGACAGCTTCGATAAGGATCACAAGATGTTGGGTTACCTGATGGAGAAAGAGGTTAAGGCCGTTGACGCAGTGCTCGGTAACATCAAGCGTCCATTCACTGCCATCATGGGTGGTTCTAAGGTTTCCACCAAAATCGGTATCATCGAGAACCTGTTGACAAAGGTTGATAACCTGATTCTCTGCGGTGGCATGACCTACACATTCGCAAAGGCACAGGGCGGCAAGATTGGCATGTCTATCTGCGAAGATGACAAGCTCGATGTTGCTCTCGACGTAATCAAGAAGGCTAAGGAGAACGGGGTGAACCTCGTGCTTGGTACAGACTCTATCTGCGGTGACGACTTCAAGAACGATTGCAACACGCAGGTTTGCCCATCCAACGACATCCCAGAGGGTTGGGAGGGTATGGATGCAGGTCCCGAGACCCGCAAGCTCTTCGCTGAGGCCATCAAAGGTGCCAAGACAATCCTTTGGAACGGCCCTGCCGGCGTGTTCGAGTTCGATAATTTCGCTGGTGGTTCCAAGGCTATCGCTGATGCCATTGCAGAGGCTACCAAGAATGGTGCGTTCTCTCTCATTGGCGGTGGTGACTCCGTAGCTTGCATCAACAAATTCGGTTTGGCCGACCAGGTTTCCTACATCTCTACAGGCGGTGGTGCTCTTCTAGAGGCTATTGAGGGTAAAGTGTTGCCAGGCGTAGCTGCCATCGAGAAGTAATCGTAGAAATTCTGCGAAAGGTGCTCTAAGTGACACCGCTTCAAGATTAACGATATATTCGAGGGCATCTTTATAGTGATGTCCTCGTTTTTTCAATTTAACACATTTCGCTTAATAACCTAACAATTAAGAATTTATATGGATTGGATTATCAACCTATTTACCAATACGGAATCCGTAGCTCACATTGCGTTGCTCTATGCGATAGTGATAGCCGTGGGTGTGTATCTCGGTAAGATTAAGATTTGCGGCATCTCGCTTGGAGTCACCTTTGTGCTCTTTGCAGGCATCGTTGCCGGACACGTAGGATTCACCGCCCCCAAGGAGATTCTTACCTTCATACAGGACTTCGGCTTGATTCTGTTCGTTTTCATGATTGGTCTCCAGGTGGGACCCGGTTTTTTCGAGAGTTTCAAGAAGGGCGGCGTGACGCTCAACCTACTGTCAGTGCTCGCCATATTCCTTAACGTGATAGTGATGTTCGCTTGCTACTACATTTTCTTTGATACCAGCAACCCCTACAATCTCCCGATGATGGTGGGTACGCTCTATGGAGCTGTCACCAACACTCCGGGTCTCGGTGCTGCCAACGAGTCTTTGCTAAGTGTGTTCGCCGACGGCAACGTACCCAGCATAGCCAACGGATATGCCTGTGCTTATCCTCTCGGTGTCATCGGCATCATCGGTGCAACTATTCTCATCAAATACATCTGCAAGGTGAACACCCAGCACGAGGAAGAGATGCTGAACGAGGAGGATGCAGCCAACCCACACGCTAAGGCACATAACATGAATATCCGCGTAGAAAACTCCTACATCGCAGGACGTACCCTCAAAGAGGTGTCTGAGTTTCTGAACCGCGATATCGTTTGCTCACGCCTTCTGCACAACGGTGAAATCAGTACTCCCACCAGCAAGACAACTTTCGAGGTGGGCGATGAGTTGCAGATTGTCTGCACAGAGGCTGATGCCGAAGCCATCAAGGCATTCATCGGTCCAGAGTTTGAGGCTGCCGAATGGGACAAGAAGAAAGAAGAGGTGGAGCACTTTGTGTCCCGCCGCATCATTGTGACCCGTCCGGAGATGAACGGAAAGACTCTGGGCAAGATGCATTTCTCCAGTGTGTATGGTGTGAACGTGACCCGAATCTCCCGCCAGGGCATGGATCTCTTCGCAGGCCGCAACCACCACTTCCACGTGGGTGACCGCATCATGGTGGTGGGTCCAGAGGAGAACGTGAACCGCGTGGCAGAGATGATGGGCAACTCCGTGAAGCGTCTCGATGCGCCCAATATCGCCACCATCTTCGTGGGAATTATCGTGGGTATCATCTTCGGTAGCCTCCCATTCGCCATCCCAGGAATGCCGGTGCCATTGAAACTCGGTATAGCCGGTGGTCCGCTGATTATCGCCATCCTCATCGGTCGCTACGGCTATCGCATGAAGCTGGTGACTTACATCACGACATCTGCAAACATGATGCTACGAGAGATTGGACTGGTACTGTTCCTGGCTAGCGTCGGGATCAAGGCTGGTGCGGGATTCTGGGAAACAGTGGCGCAGGGCGATGGTATAAAGTATGTCTATACGGGTTTCCTGATAACCGTGATTCCAATTCTCATCGTGGGAACCATAGCACGCCTGAAGTTCAAGTTCAATTACTTCACCATCATGGGTATGATTGCCGGTACTTACACCGATCCACCCGCACTGGCATATGCTAACGCGTCATGTACCAAGGAGGCTCCTGCAGTGGGCTATTCCACCGTTTACCCCTTGAGTATGTTCCTGCGTATCTTCTCAGCACAGATTGTGGTACTTTTCTTCTGCGGAGGGTAACTTTGCTTACAAATAAGCAAATAATATTGTCAAAAAACTAAGAAATCATAAAAAGAGGTGCACATAAACAAAAAAATGTGCACCTCTTTAATGTTTGTTCGAAAAAATATTCGTAACTTTGGAGCATAAAACCTAAAAATAACTCAGATAAAACGTTAGATGCGTATGAAGAAATTGGGATTTTTATTAAGTATGTTCGTCATGGCAACCCTACCATCATGGTCACAAGGAGCAAGGAGCATCCGTATAACGGAGGTGATGACGGACAACCGTACCAGTATCATCGACGAGTACGGGAAACACAAACCCTGGGTGGAGATTTCCAACTCATCGTTTACGACCTACAATGTCCGTGGAATGTTCCTTACCACAGACCGCAGTGTACTTGACCCGAAGATGACTCCAGAGCAAAGGAGGAAGCTGATGTCGCCTATCCCTAACAACGAGACGCGCACATTATTGGCAGGTAAAAAAAGCCTTGTGCTCTATGACCGATCCTGGAACAAGCAGGCAGACAAGAAAACAAACGCAGAGACCGGCCCCTTCCAGCTTGACCTCGGTATCAAGGCAGGCAAGACGGCATGGGTGGCACTCTACGACGGCAATGCCGTAGACCTCATCGACTCCGTCAGCGTGCCTACGTTGGAGAGCGACCAGTCGTACGAGCTGAGTCGGGATTTCTCTACTTGGGCGAAGGCGAGTGGGGAAGAGGTGACCCCAAACTACCTGCAGCTCTCCACGGGGCTGAGCAAACCCCAGATATTGAAGAAGACCGACCCTCACGGCATAGGCATCTCCGTGCTTTCCATGGGAATTGTCTTCTCATGTCTCGCTCTGCTCTTCATCTTCTTCTGGATCTTTGGAGCCTACATGACCCACAAGCAACGCCACGCATCTGCCACGGCGACCGATGTTAATGAAAACAACAAGCAAGAGGCAACGGTACCTGCACAGGACTACGACCAAGAAACTTATATGGCAGTCATCGCACTCGCCCTGCAAAACTACCTCGAAGACAAGCATGACACGGAGTCGGGTATCATTACCATAAAGACCAAGGCTACGAGATGGAATCAGCCAAGACTCTGACAGAGTCTCCCAAAAAGAACACATTATATAAACACATTAATACAAGAAAGACTTATGGCAAAATATCAATACAAGTTAAAAGGTGTTGACTACGACGTAGAAATTCAAGACATCAAAGGCAATATAGCCAATGTGACAGTGAACGGCATCCCCTTCGAAGTGGAGGTGAAAAAGCCGGCTAAGGCTACCAAGCCTAAGTTCCACATCGACAGCGCTCTGCAAGTGGCAAAGTCCGAGCCCAAGGCACCAGCTCCTGCTAAAGAACAACTGTCAGAACCAACTGTGGCAGAAGGCAGTGCTGTGACCGCACCCCTTCCAGGAACCATCAATGAGATTAAGGTGAAAGTGGGCGACAAGGTGAGCGTAGGCGACACTGTGGTAGTGCTTGAGGCGATGAAGATGCAGAACAATATAGAGGTGGAGACCGTCGGCACCATTGCCAGCATCAACGTGACCAAGGGGGACGCTGTCAACGAGGGAGACACGCTTGTAACAATTAAGAATTAATAATTAACAAATGACCATTATGCGTTATTAATTATACATTATTAATTACAAATTATACATTCATATGGATTTCATCATACACAACTTCAATGAGTTCCTTACCTACACGGGCTTTGCCAATGCCACGACAGGGAACCTCATCATGATATTGGTAGGAGCCATCTTCATCTGGCTTGCCATCAAAAAGGACTTCGAACCTCTCCTCCTTGTACCCATCGGACTGGGCATCATCCTGGGGAATATCCCTTTCCGTGCCGATGCTGGATTGGAGATTGGCCTCTATGAGGACAACTCTGTGTTGAACATCTTCTACCAGGGCGTAAAGCAGGGATGGTATCCACCTCTTGTATTCCTTGGCATTGGTGCAATGACAGATTTCTCAGCACTCATCAGCAACCCGAAGTTGATACTCATCGGAGCAGCAGCGCAGTTTGGCATTTTCGGTGCCTACATGATTGCTTTGGCTCTAGGTTTCGAGCCCAACCAGGCAGCGGGCATCGCTATCATCGGTGGTGCTGACGGTCCCACCGCCATCTTCCTGTCTAGCAAGCTGAGTCCCAACCTCATGGGTGCCATCGCCGTCTGCGCCTATTCTTACATGGCGCTGGTGCCTGTCATCCAACCGCCATTGATGCGTCTTCTCACCACCAAGAAGGAGCGCGTCATCAAGATGAAGCCGGCTCGCCAGGTGAGTCAGACAGAGAAAATCCTTTTCCCAATCATCGGTTTGCTTCTCACCACCTTCATCGTGCCAAGTGGACTCCCATTGTTGGGTATGCTGTTCTTCGGCAACCTCCTGAAAGAGAGTGGAAAGACAACCCGCCTTGCCAAGACCGCTGGCAGTAGTCTGAACGACATCGTAGTAATGTTGTTGGGGCTTACCGTGGGATGTTCCACCCAGGCGAGCGAGTTCCTCACGTTCAACACCATCAAGATTTTTGCCTTAGGAGCCTTGGCATTCATAATCGCCTCGGCGAGCGGTATTCTCTTCGTCAAGCTGATGAATCTTTTCCTGCCAAAGGACAAGAAGCTGAATCCTCTGATTGGCAATGCCGGTGTGAGTGCAGTACCCATGAGTGCCCGCATCTCCAACAATCTGGGCTTGGAATACGACCGCCACAATTTCCTGCTTATGCATGCCATGGGTCCCAATGTTGCAGGTGTGATAGGATCGGCTGTTGCCGCCGGAGCCTTGTTGGGATTCCTCAACTGACTCATGGGTCTTCAATCATGTACAGTAAAAGGTGTGCCGTTGTGGCGCACCTTTTATTAGCTTAAAGAGAGGGCAGGTCACATGGTGGAGTGATGTTTTCCAAGTTTTTATTTATCATAATGTCGGTTATAAAATTTCTGTTCGCTCACGCCAATCTCTTACTGTCCGAGGGGCTGATAGAAAAGAACCGCCTTGATATATGACTCCATCTTGGCATTCCTCAGCTTGCCCAGTTGCCAGAAGATTACAATTTTCAGCACTACCTTGAGGAGCAAGGCTACCATCAGTCCGATGGCGAGCGCCGCCACCGTCGCCCACATCTTACCAGGGGCATAGACCTCGGAGTTATCGGGGAAAGCCGATAGTACCAACACGGGCAACACAATGAGTATGCCGCCCACGGTGAGCTGGCTGCGGGGACTGCCGCCCATGTCAAGGATAGCCTGCTTGTCGAAGAGGTAGCCATCGAGGTCTTGGCGGTCGATGCCGTAGTCTGCGAGCTGGGGGAAGTCGGATCTGTCGCCGTATGTCTTAATCTTTCCTGTGACCTTGTGCTCAAAGTCATCGAAGAATTGCTTTTCGGGTTCTCTGATGTTCATGTTCGTTGTTTGTTACTATTATGATAAATAAATGAGGAAATACCCCTCCCCTGCTGGGAGGAGCTTTCATAAAACAGTCAAGAGTAAAAGAAAAGCAGTGCCCCTGTAAGCCGAGTTCTGTTGCCATGCGCAACTGCGCATGACCGCCTGTCATTTATCTAGTCCCCAGGTCACCCTGGGGCTCAAGCACTCTACCCTCCACAGCAGTTCCCGCAAGAGGAACAATCGGACGGGCCGCCCTCAGTCTGCGGTATACATGAGCTTACAGTTCCCAGATGGCACAGCCTGGCGATCACCCGCCAACTGGTGGTCTCTTACACCACCTTCTCACCCTTGCCCGACACTACCCCGCATGGATACGGGATAAGTTTCGGGCGGTCATTCTCTTCTGCCGACACCTACTGTCACCAATAGCTTCTATTTTCGGAAGTGGGATGCCCTATGCTGCCCGGACTTTCCTCCCGCACCCACAAGGATGCCAGCGACAAGCCGGAGCACTGCTTTCCTAGTGCAAAGGTACAAAAAACTTTTGATTCCCCGCCACTTTTCTCATCTTTTTTTTATTTAATAACGCTTTTGCCCCTCATTGTGACTCGGATACGAGCTTTTCATGCACAATAGATGTTAAAAATACACTTATTCGAAAAAAAAGTCGGGAAAAGTATTGCTGAATCAAAATAAAATTGTAATTTTACACCCAAAAACAACAAACCGTAGCCGATTACATAACTAAAACAATTATATTTATGAAGAAACTCTTAACGACTTCCCTCCTCTGCGCTGCGTTGGCATTCACCGCTCAAGCACAGGATGTCACAGGCACCATACATGTGGGCCAAGGCAAGCAGAAAATCCACAAGGAAATTTACGGCCAGTTCGCAGAGCACCTCGGCAGCTGTATTTATGGCGGTCTCTGGGTAGGACCAGAGTCAAACATTCCCAACACACAAGGTTATCGCAACGACGTCCTTCAAGCTCTCAAGGACCTGCAGGTGCCTGTGCTGAGATGGCCAGGCGGTTGCTTCGCCGACGAATACCACTGGATGGACGGCATCGGACCACGCGAGAATCGACCCAAGATGCAGAACAACAACTGGGGCGGCACCATCGAAGACAATTCCTTCGGAACGCATGAGTTCCTCAACCTCTGCGAAATGTTAGGCTGCGAGCCTTATATTAGCGGCAACGTGGGATCGGGAACCGTGGAAGAGCTCGCCAAATGGGTGGAGTACATGACCAGCGATGGCGACACGCCCATGGCGAAGCTGCGCCGCCAGAACGGTCGAGACAAGGCATGGAAGGTAAAATTCCTTGGCGTAGGCAACGAGAGCTGGGGATGCGGTGGCAATATGCGCCCTGAATACTACTCCGACCTTTTCCGCCGCTACTCGGTATATTGCCGCAACTACGACGGCAACGAGCTGTATAAGATAGCATCCGGTGCCAGCGACTACGACTACAACTGGACCAAGGTACTCATGAACCGCGTGGGACAGCGCGCCAACGGCATCTCCTTACATTATTATACAGTAACAGGGTGGGAAGGCAGCAAGGGATCCGCCACCAAGTTCAGCAACGACGACTACTACTGGGCCATGGGCAAGTGCCTGGGCATCGAGGACGTGATCAAGAAGCACGAGGCCATTATGGACCAGCAGGACCCAAAGAAGCAAGTGGGACTCTTGGTGGACGAATGGGGAACATGGTGGGATGAGGAGCCTGGCACTATCAAGGGACACCTCTACCAGCAGAACTGTATGCGCGATGCCTTCGTGGCAGCCCTTTCGCTCAATGTCTTCCATCGCCACACAGACCGCATCCGTATGTGCAATATCGCACAGGTGGTGAACGTGCTGCAGAGCATGATACTCACCGACACCAAGGGCACCGGCCATATGGTGCTGACCCCCACCTATCATGTCTTCCACATGTACAAGGATTTCATGGATGCCACTTACCTACCCATGGACGTGAAGTGTGACTCCATGAACGTGCGTGGCGATGACCACGCCAAGGACGGCAGGAAGATACCTCTCGTGTCCACCTCGGCAGCCAAGAAAGCAGATGGCACCATCGTGGTATCACTCGCCAACGTGAGCCTCGACAAGGCACAGGAAGTGGAGTTTGCATTGGACGGTGCAAACGCCAAGACGGTGACTGGACAGGTGCTCTCCTGCAAGACGATCAGCGACTTCAACGACTTCGAAAACCCAGAAAAGGTGAAGCCAGTAGCCTTCAAGGACGCAAAAATCAAGAAAAATACGCTGAAAGTGAAAATTCCTGCGAAATCTATAGCAGTTTTAAAAATAAAGTAGTATATTTGTACTCAGAACTAAAAACATAATTTAAATATAATATGAACGACATTAAAGTAATGAATCATGCAGCCGACAACATCCGCATCTTGGCTGCGTCAATGGTAGAGAAAGCTAACTCTGGTCACCCAGGCGGTGCCATGGGCGGTTCCGACTTCATCAACGTACTCTTCGCCGAGTACCTGGTTTACGACCCAGCAGACCCCACATGGACAGGTCGTGACCGTTTCTTCCTCGACCCAGGCCACATGAGCCCAATGCTCTACGCAGGATTGGCAATGCGCGGCTTCTTCTCCATGGAAGACCTGAAGCAGTTCCGCCAGTGGGGCTCTGTAACTCCCGGCCACCCAGAGCTTGATTTGGAGCGCGGCATCGAGAACTCATCAGGTCCCCTCGGACAGGGCCATGCCCTCGCAGCAGGTGCAGCCGTGGCAGAGAAGTTTCTCGAGGCACGTCTCGGATCCACAATGATGCAGCACAAGATCTACGCCTACATCTCCGACGGTGCCGTAGAGGAGGAAATCTCACAGGGCGTGGGCCGCATCGCCGGCAACCTCGGTCTTAACAACCTCATCATGTTCTACGACTCCAACGACATCCAGCTCTCTACAGAGTGTGGCGTGGTGATGACAGAGGACACAGAGATGAAGTACAAGGCTTGGGGCTGGAATGTCATCAAGATCAATGGTAACGACGTGGCTCAGATTCGTGAGGCTCTCGACGCAGCCCAGAAGGAGCAGGAGCGTCCTACCCTCATCATCGGCAAGACCGTCATGGGTAAGGGTGCTCTCCGTGCCGACGGCACAAGCTATGAGGCTTGCATCAACACTCACGGCGCACCTCTCGGCGGCGACGCTTACACCAACACCATCAAGCACCTCGGCGGTGACCCAGAGAACGCATTCGTCATCTTCGACGACGTGAAGGAAATCTACGCCAAGCGCGCAGAGGAGCTGAAGGGTATCGTGGCAGAGCGAAAGGCCGCAGAGGCTGAGTGGCGCAAGGCCAACCCAGAGAAGGCCGCCCAAATGGACGAGTGGTTCAGTGGCAAGGCTCCTAAGGTAGACTGGAGCAAGGTGGAGCAGAAGGCTGGTTCGGCTACTCGTGCAGCCAGCGCAGCTTGCCTCGGCGTATTGGCAGAGCAGGTGCCAAACATGATCTGCGCTTCAGCCGACCTCTCCAACTCCGACAAGACAGACGGCTTCCTGAAGAAGACCAAGAGCATCGTTCGCGGTGACTTCTCCGGTGCATTCTTCCAGGCAGGTGTGGCTGAGTTAACAATGGCCGACATGTGTATCGGTATGATGCTCCACGGCGGTGTAGTGGCAGCCATGGGTACATTCTTCGTATTCTCTGACTACATGAAGCCAGCCGTACGTATCGCAGCCCTGATGCAGGTGCCAGTGAAGTTCATCTGGACTCACGACGCATTCCGCGTTGGCGAGGACGGACCTACCCACGAGCCAGTGGAGCAGGAGGCACAGATCCGCTTGATGGAGAAATTGAAGAACCACGCAGGCAAGGACAGCGTGCGCGTGTTCCGTCCTGCTGACGCAGACGAGACCACCGTTTGCTGGAAGCTCGCCATGGAGAACGTGGAGACTCCTACAGCCCTCATCTTCTCTCGCCAGGGCATCGCCAAGTTGCCTGAGGGCAACGACTACGAGCAGGCAGCCAAGGGTGCTTACATCGTGGCTGGCAGCGACGAGAATCCAGACGTCATCTTGGTAGCAAGTGGTTCCGAGGTGTCTACCTTGGAGGCCGGCACCGAAGCTTTGCGCAAAGACGGCATCAAGGTTCGTGTGGTGAGCGCTCCTTCCGAGGGCTTGTTCCGCGGCCAAAGCAAGGAATACCAGGAGAGCGTATTGCCAAAGAACGCCAAGATTTTCGGTATGACAGCAGGTCTGCCTGTTACTCTGGAGGGCCTTGTAGGCGCTAACGGTAAGGTTTGGGGCATGGAGAGCTTCGGTTTCTCTGCTCCTTACAAGGTGCTCGACGAGAAGCTCGGTTACACAGGCGAGAACGTTTATAAGCAGGTGAAGGACTTATTAGCAGAGTAATTATTAACTTATAAAACCGCAAGTATTATGGAAGTAAAGACAGTAGGTGTGGCATGCGACCACGCAGGCTTCCCCATGAAGCAGTTCGTGCTGCAGTACTTGGAGAAGAAGGGTTATCCCGTGAAGGATTACGGTACTTACAGCGACGAGAGTGTCGACTATCCTGACTTCGGCCACAAGTTGGCTGAGGGAATTGAGAGCGGCGAGGTTTACCCCGGTATTGGTATCTGCGGCAGCGGCGAAGGTATCGCCATCACGCTCAACAAGCATCAGGGTGTACGTGCCGGACTTGCTTGGTGCAAGGATGTCGCCCAGCTCATCCGCCAGCACAACGATGCCAACGTACTGGTACTCCCCGGTCGTTTCATCGACAACAAGACTGCGGAAGCCATCATGGACGAGTTCTTCAGCGCCACCTTTGAAGGCGGCCGCCACGAACGCCGCGTGAAGAAGATTCCGGTACAGAAGTAACAAGGCTTTCATGCGCCTGGCGCATGGATTCCCCGGCATAAGGGCGGGGGTGCTTTCATCTGCTCAAGGCGGAAGAGAGCGCCCCTGCTTTGTTTCAGATGCTAAAAGTCACGGAATTATTTGGCGATTTACGCATAATTGATTACCTTTGCAACCATTATGAGAATAGACATCATTACCGTATTGCCCGAGATGCTGGAGGGATTCGTGGGAGAGTCCATCCTGGCAAGGGCACAGAAGAAGGGTCTCGCCGAGATCCATCTACACAACTTGCGTGATTATACAACAGACAAATGGAGACGCGTGGACGACTATCCCTATGGCGGAAGCGCCGGAATGGTGATGCAGTGCGAACCCATCGACCGATGTATCTCTGCCCTCAAGGCGGAGAGAGAATACGACGATGTCATCTATGTGTCGCCCGACGGTGAGACCTTCAACCAGAAAATCGCCAACGAGATGTCACTGCAAGGCAACCTCATCATCCTCTGCGGGCACTACAAGGGCATCGACCAGCGCGTACGCGACCATCTCATCACCCGCGAGATCTCCGTAGGCGACTATGTGCTGACTGGCGGCGAACTGGCGGCGGCCATCATAGCAGATGCAGTAATCCGACTGGTACCTGGCGTCATCAGCGACGAGCAAAGCGCCCTCTCCGACTGTTTTCAGGATGACATCCTCGCCGCCCCCATCTACACTCGTCCCGCCAACTACAAGGGTTGGGAGGTGCCGGAGATACTGCTGAGCGGCAATGAGGCGAAGATTAGGCAATGGGAACTGGACCAGGCGATGGAACGCACCCAGCGGCTGCGCCCAGACCTGTTAAAGTGAAAGGAAACACGAAACATTTATACTTCATAACAAAAGAAACAATGAAGATTTTCAAAGACATCAAGATAGCCGTGGCTGGTACAGGCTATGTGGGCCTGAGTATTGCCACTCTGCTAGCCCAGCACCATCAGGTAACAGCCGTGGATGTCGTCCCGGAGAAGGTGGATAAGCTCACTAAAAGAATCTCCCCCGTCCAGGATGAGTATATAGAGAAATACCTGGCAGAGAAGCACTTGAACCTAACCGCCACCCTTGATGGCAAGGCAGCCTACAGGGATGCCGACTTCGTGGTCATTGCCGCACCGACCAACTATGATCCCGTGAAGAATTACTTTGACACTTCGCATGTGGAGGAAGTTATCGACCTGGTGCTGGAGGTGAACCCCGATGCCGTGATGGTCATCAAGAGCACCATCCCTGTGGGCTACACCCGCAGCCTCTACCTGAAATACGCCCAGAGAGGTGTGAAGCAGTTCAACCTACTCTTTTCGCCCGAGTTTCTCCGCGAGAGCAAGGCGCTTTATGACAACCTCTACCCCAGTCGCATCATCGTGGGCTATCCCAAGATTATCGATCGTCCCGAGTTTGCCTGCGAGAATGAGGCGATTAGCAAGGTGACTGATGTGGCAAAGATGCAGGAATCGGCAAAGATCTTTGCAGCCCTCCTGCAAGAAGGGGCTCTCAAGAAGAACATCGACACGCTCTTCATGGGCATCAAGGAGGCTGAGGCGGTGAAGCTCTTCGCCAACACATACCTCGCCCTGAGAGTGAGCTACTTCAACGAACTCGACACCTACGCTGAGGTGAAAGGGCTTGACACCAGAGCCATCATTGAGGGCGTGGGGCTCGACCCGCGCATCGGCACGCACTACAACAACCCGAGCTTCGGCTACGGCGGTTACTGCCTGCCCAAGGACACAAAGCAGCTGCTGGCAAACTATGCAGACGTGCCCGAGAACCTCATCGAGGCAATCGTGGAGAGCAACCGCACGCGCAAGGACTATATCGCTGATGCAGTTCTACAGAAGGCGGGCTATTACAGCTACGCCGACGCCAACAGCTACGACATCAACAAGGAGCACAGCTGCGTAATCGGCGTCTACCGCCTCACGATGAAGTCAAATAGCGACAATTTTCGCCAGAGTGCCATTCAGGGCATCATGAAGCGCATCAAGGCGAAGGGAGCCGAAGTGATTATTTACGAGCCGACGCTGGAGGACGGTAGCACCTTCTTCGGCAGCAAGGTGGTGAACGACCTCTCCATCTTCAAATCCGGAAGCCACGCCATCATCGCGAACCGCTATGACGCATGTCTGGACGATGTACTGGACAAAGTCTACACTCGCGACATCTTCCGCCGGGATTAAGTGATAGTTTTGTCGAAACGCAAACACGCTGTCCAACGTAATGGAAAAATTGCGTCGGACAGCGTGTTGAGGAAAAAATCTACAAAATATTCTTTTTAAAGCCCCGAAATAGGCTTTCCTTACTTCTTCTTGGCTGTGGCATCCTTTTCCTCTGCCTTCGCCTTGCCCTTGTAAGCCTTGTTCAGACCAGCCACCACTTCCTTTGTGATGTCGTAAGCCTTGTCGGCATAGAGCAGGTTGTCACCGCTCTTGGATAGGATGATGCTGTAGTTGCGGTCCTTGTTGTAGGCTGCGAGGAAGTGGGCGATGCTGTCGTGGAGTGCCTTGTTGTACTTCTCCTGCTCTGCTGCGAACTCATTGCTGAGGCGCTGCTGTAACCCCTGGAGGTCGTTGTTCTGTTTCTGCAAGCCCGCCTGGATAGCCTCAGCCTGCTCACGGGTGTAGGCATTCTGCTGAATCTTCTGCTGGAAGTTGGCAGCGGCAGCCTGGAGAGCCTGTCCCTTCTGTGCGATAGTGGCCTGAATGTTCTGGCTCTTCTTCTCCAGGATGTTGGCGAAATCCTTGGCGAAGGTATACTGCGTCATGATGGAGTCCACCTCCACGTAAGCCACCTTCAGTTCTGCCGGTGCCTTAGTCTCTGACTTTGCCTCAACCTGTGGCTGGGACTTGTTGCATGATGCCAATGACAGAGCCGCTACCGCTGCGATTGCCATTGAACCCAAAATGTTCTTTCTCATTGTCTCTCTATGTTTTGTTTTTAATTATAATTTCTATGATTTCTGGCAGTTTTGGCCTTAATAAGCCCTACCCACCTCCCTTGCCTCCCGGTCCTGGTCGATGACGCAGTGGATGCCCTGCTTGCGCAGGCCGGGGTTGTCATGCACATGCTGGGAGGAGAACCTTCCATTCTTCTTGAATATCAACTTCACGCTCAATAATGCCATACAGATAGCAATTATTAACACGCTTAACAACATAATCTTTATCATTTTTTCGTACCTTTGCAGTGCCTTAATGCACTTGCACGGTGCAAAGGTACAATTTTTCGTGTAAAGTTCAAAATAAAATAACAGAAATAAATGAATAAAAATGAATTGAAACCCGCCTGCGTCTTCGAGCAGTTTGCCAAAATCAACCAAATTCCCCGTCCTTCCAAGCACGAGGAGAAGATGATAGGGTACCTGAAAGAATTTGGCGAAAGCCGCCATCTGAACACCGTAGTGGACGAGACCGGCAACGTGCTCATCCGCAAGCCCGCCACCCCAGGCTACGAGGACCGCGAGACACTCATCCTGCAAAGCCACATGGACATGGTGTGCGACAAGCTGGTAGACGTGGATTTCGACTTCCACAAGGATGCCATCCAGACATACGTGGACGGCGAGTGGCTGAGGGCGAAGGGCACTACGCTCGGAGCCGACGACGGTATCGGCTGCGCCATCGAGCTGGCGCTTCTGGACAGCGATGACATAGAACACGGACCGCTGGAATGCGTCTTCACCCGTGACGAGGAGACCGGGCTCACCGGTGCCCACGGCATGAAGGCAGGTTTCATGACGGGCAAGATGCTCATGAACCTTGACTCCGAGGACGAGGGACAGATTTTCGTCTCCTGCGCCGGAGGACAGACCACCCGCGCCACCTTCGAGTTCGGCCGCGAGGAGGCACCTGCCGGCTACTTCTTCCTCAGGCTCACGCTGAAGGGACTGAACGGCGGTCACTCTGGCGACGATATCAACAAGAAGCGCGCCAATGCCATAAAGGTACTCGTGCGTTTCCTCTACATGGAGATGGAGCAACTTGGTGGCGATCTGCTGCTGGCCAGTTTCGACAGCGGCAAGATGCACAATGCCATCCCACGCGACGGACAAGTGGTATTCGCTGTGAAAAACGACAAGAAGGAGCAGGTGCGCGCCGACTGGAACATCTTCGCCACTGAGGTGGAGGAAGAATTCCACGTCACCGAGAAGACCATGCAGTTTGGCATGGAGAGCTGCGAACCACAACCAGTCATCGAAAGGGGCGTGGCAAGGAACTTCATCCTCGCCCTGCAGGCGGTGGA
Source organism: Subdoligranulum sp. APC924/74 (assembly GCA_963600595.1). Taxonomy (GTDB): domain Bacteria; phylum Bacteroidota; class Bacteroidia; order Bacteroidales; family Bacteroidaceae; genus Prevotella. Next base: position 25,408 of record CAVCCB010000008.1, read on the forward strand.
CAACGGTCCGCTTACCAACTGCCAGGACGAGGCGCTCGCCTGGATGGTGGAGACATCCAGCAACGTGGCGAGCATCGCCACCCACGAGGGCAGTATTGATATCGTAGCCTCACAGCGCAGCAATGTGATGAGCAACCTCGACAACATGACCAACACCGTGAAGGCTGCGTTCCAACTCGCCGGTGCCAAGCTCTCCGTGGGTGACAAGTACCCGGCTTGGAAAATGCGCGCTGACAGCAAGCTCACAGAGCTGACGGTGGAAAGCTACAAGAAACTCTTCGGCAAGGACCCGCTGATTCTTGGCATCCACGCCGGACTAGAGTGCGGACTCTTCTCGGAGCGTTATCCACAGCTTGACATGGTGAGCTTCGGCCCCACCCTACGCAATGTGCACACTCCCGACGAGTGTCTCCACATCCCCACCGTGCAGATGGTGTGGGACCACATTCTTGACATCCTCAAGAACATTCCGCAGAAACAAGACTAACAGAGATAAAAATGAATACGGAAGAGGTGAACAACAGAATGGTGAACTGCGGCATCAGGCCGTCGGTGCAAAGGGTAGCTATCCTGGACTACTTGATGACGCATCCCACGCATCCCACCATCGATGACGTATACCGGGGACTGTGCGGCAAGATTCCCACACTCAGCCGCACGACGGTGTACAATACGCTGAGGATGATGAGTGACAGAAAGGCCGCGCAGATGATTACTATTGACGACCACCGCGTGTGCTATGACGGCAACACGGCGAGCCATGTTCATTTCTTCTGCAAGAAATGCGGCAAGGTGATTGACCTGATGAACGAGAAGGCACCAGAGCTGAATCATGACATCATGGTGGACGGAAACATCGTGCAGGAAGAGCAGCTCTACTACAAGGGTATCTGCGCCGACTGTGCCGGGCAGGGGCAATGACGTTCCTCCCGCCATGTTAGCATTGAAGAAAAAAGAACGTCGCCCGGCATGTCAAGAAGATGTGCAGGCGACGTTCTTTTTATGTCCAACCAAATTCTATATTCTTATTCCAGACCGAAAAGCGCTTTCAGCCCAGCGTCCACTCCTGAGAAGCCCATGAAGGCGAGACTTAGGAGCGATGCCGTTACCAGGACGATTGCCATGCCCTGCATTCCCTTGGGGATGCGTACCAGCGCCTGTTGCTCGCGGATGCCTGCAAAGACCACAAGGGCGAGCGAGAATCCCAGAGCGGTGGAGAAGGCATAGACAACGCTCTGGAGCAGGCTGAAATCCTTCTGTATGACGAGGATTGCGACACCCAGCACGGCACAGTTTGTCGTAATGAGCGGCAGAAAGATGCCCAATGCCTGGTAGAGGGCGGGCGACACCTTTTTTAATATAATCTCCACCATCTGTACCAGTGCGGCAATCACTAGAATAAACGCCAATGTCTGGAGGTACTGCAGACCGAAGGGGGCGAGCACATACTTCTGCACTATCCAAGTGATGATGGTGGCGAGGGTCAGCACGAAGGCAAGGGCACCGCCCATGCCGATGGCGGTGTCAATCTTCTTCGACACGCCCAAGAACGGGCAGATGCCCAGGAACTGCGACAAAACGATGTTGTTGACGAAAATCGCAGAGATAAATATTAACAAGTATTCCATACGGTGTTTCCTCTTACTTCTTTACTTTATTAAACAATGCCACGAGATAGCCCAGCGTAAGGAAGGCTCCAGGGGGCAGAATGAATACCAGCACATTGGAGGACTCGGGCAGTAGCGCCAATCCGAAAAGGCTTCCAGCACCCAGCAATTCGCGCACACAGCCCAGGAGGGTAAGTGCCAGGGTAAAGCCCAGTCCGATGCCCAGTCCGTCGAAGAGGCTCGCCAGCGGCGTGTTCTTGGCAGCGAAACTCTCGGCGCGTCCCAGGATGATGCAGTTCACCACAATCAGCGGAATGTAGATGCCCAGCGCCTGGTTGATGCTGTCGGGGGCGTATGCGTTCATGAACATTTCAAGAATGGTTACGAAGGCTGCTATCACGACGATAAACACAGGGATGCGCACCATGTCGGGTGTCAGTTTCTTGATACAGGAGATTACAAAGTTTGTGCATACGAGCACCGACATCGTCGCTAGTCCCATGGAAAGACCGTTGACGGCACTTGTGGTAGTGGCAAGTGTAGGACACATACCTAGGAGCAGAACGAAGGTGGGGTTTTCCTTGACAAGTCCGTTCATTAAAATTTTCATATTTCCCATAATGGCTTATCCTTTCTTTATTTTAGAGGCACCGCTCTCAGTGTCCACCCCTTTGTGGGTGTAGGCGGCATATGCCTGGTTAATCGCCTTGAGGAAGGCGCGGCTGGTGATGGTGCTCGCCGTGATGGCGTCCACGGCGTTGCCGCCCTTGTCGTCCTTGCTCACGTGCAGGTCGCCGTCCTTGGGGTTTCTGCCTATCACGTTCCCCTTCCCGTCCTTCTGGAACCAAGTGTCTGCCTTGGCACCGAGTCCCGGTGTCTCGGAAGTCTGTAGGATGGTGTAGCCCAGCACCTTTCCGCCAGAGCTGAAGCCCACCAGCACCTTCAGGTCTCCGCCGAAGCCGCCCGTGATGCTCTCCACTGCCGCTCCCAGCTCATTGCCTTTCCGGTCGGCACACTTGTGGATGACGAAGGCCGCAGGCTTGCCGTCCACCTCCAGGGTCACCTCCTCGGGTGCCTCCACCCTCAGGCCTTCGGTGCCCATCACATTCCTGATGCCCTCTGCCAGCGACTTCTCCGCCTTCTGGGCGATGGGACCCTCGGTGAGGCGGTTGACCATAGCCAACACCGCTCCTACCACAAGTGCCACTCCCACGAGCACCAACACCATGTTTCTCAACGATGATTCTAATTTTTGCATAATTCTTTCTTCCTTATGATTTTCTCGCCGGCTTCTCGCCGAAACGTTTGGGTTTAACATAGAGGTTGATGAGGGGCGTAAAGGCGTTCATGATGAGGATGGCGAACGACATACCTTCGGGATAGCTGCCCCAGTTGCGGAAGATGACTGTAAGCAGACCGATGCACACGCCGTAGATAATCTGGCCGCGGGCGGTCATCGGAGAGGTGACATAGTCAGTCGCCATGAAGATGGCCCCGAGCATCAAGCCACCGCTCAGAATCACGTTGAAGGGATTGGCGTAGACAGGGCTGCCAAGGTGCAGCAGACTGCTGAACACGAACACGGTGGCGATGATACTCACCGGGATGTGCCATGTGATGATCTTCTTCCAGAGCATATAAGCCAAACCGAGCAGGAGGGCTACGGCACAGATCTCGCCGGCTGCACCGCCACCGTAGTTGAAGCCGGCAACGGCTCCCGTGAGCTGGTCGATGGCGCGCGGCAGACTGTTGAGCAGCGAAGCGTCGCCCGTCTTGATGGCCTCTTTCATCACTGCGAGCGGCGTGGCTGCTGTGGTGGCATCGGTGTAGCTGAGCAGCTGGCCAGTCTTGGGCCAAGAGGTCATCTGTGCGGGGAAGCTCACAAGCAGGAAGCAGCGCCCCACCAGGGCGGGATTGAAGGGATTGTTGCCAAGTCCGCCAAAGGTCATCTTACCTACGCCGATGGCAAAGAGGGCACCGATGAGGATAATCCAGACGGGAAGGTTGCTGGGCAGGTTCATGCCGAGCAGCAGACCCGTGACGATGGCGGAACCGTCACTGACGGAAGAGTCCAACTTAAGGAGATATTTGGAGATGGCCCACTCGAAGAATACACAGGCCGCCACGGATGCCAGCAGTACAACTGCCGAACCTATACCGAAGAAATAGAGGGAGGCGACAATGGCAGGCACCAAGGCGATGACCACGCCGTACATATTCTTCTCCACTGTCTCTCCACCATGGACGTGTGGCGATAATGAAACTATTAGTTTACTCATTTCTCTTTATGTTTTTATAAGTTTAGGAGTTTTATTTCTTGGCGTTGCGTGCCTTGATGATGCCCATCACGGCTCCTTTTCCCGAGAGGATGTTGTCGAGGATAGGACGGTGGGAGGGACAGGTGAACTGGCAGGAGCCGCAAGAGATGCATGAGATGACATCCGATGCCTCCAGTCGCTCATAGTCCTTCATCACGCTCAGTGTGGCGAGCAGGTAAGGCTCCAGTCCCATCGGGCAAGCCTCCACGCACTTGGCGCAGCGGATGCAGGGGTGCACCTTTCCGCGGTGGGCATCGCCGCCGGTAAGGACAGTGATGGAGTTGGTTCCCTTGACCACGGGCACGTTGAGACTAACCACCGCCTTGCCCATCATAGGACCACCAGAGAGTACCTTGTTGTCGCCCTCGGGCAGACCGCCGCACGCCTCAATCAACTGGGAGAAGGGGGTTCCCATGCGCACGAGAAAATTGCCTGGCTGTTTCACCTGCTTGCCCGTCACGGTGGTGTAACGTTCGAAGAGGGGTTTGTGTTTCATCACTGCCTGGTAGACGGCAAATGCAGTTGCCACATTCTGTACAACGGCACCCACGTTCACGGGGATGGCGGGCGGTGCGGGCACCTGGCGGCAAATCACTGCATCCACCAGCTGCTTCTCGCCTCCCTGCGGATATTTCTTGGCGAGGGGTACAATCTCGATGCCCGGATTGCCTGCAGTCTTCTCCTTGAAGAGTCGGATTGCTGCCGGCTTGTTGTCCTCGATACCTATGTATCCCTTCTCTACCTTGGTTGCCTTCATCAGGAGCTTCAGCCCCTCTATGACCTCATTGGCATGCTCCATCATCAGACGGTAGTCGGCGGTGATATAAGGCTCGCACTCCACACCGTTGATGATTACGCACTCTGCCTTGGCTCCCGGAGGCGGACAGAGTTTGATGAAGGTAGGGAATCCGGCACCTCCCATACCCGTTACTCCCGCTATCTTGATGCGGTTGATGATTTCCTCGGGTGTCAGCTCAGGATGTGCCTCCACTGTCTCCAGTTTGTCTGAGCGGTCAATGCTCTCCTCCCACTCGTCAGCGTCGTCCACATTGATGATGATGCAAGGCTTGCCATAGCCCGACGCATCCACGGCGTTGTCTATCTTGAAGACAGTTCCCGACACGGAGCTATAGATGGGCGCGCTCACGAATCCGCCAGCCTCGGCAATCAGTGTCCCCACCTTCACCTTGTCGCCCTTTGCGACCACAGGCTTGGCGGGGGCACCGATATGCTGTCCCAACGGGAAAATGGCCTGCTTGGGCAGGGCCGCTATTTGGGTAGCCACCTCCGCGGTGATTTTGTTCTCTTCAGGGTGTACTCCACCTATTCTAAATGTTCTCAATTTCATATTCTGTTCTCCTTAGATTTAAGAAATCCCTATCTCTGGCGCTGCATCCATCTTGGCAGCAGCTATCTCCCTTGCAGTGGGCTGAGCCTTCTTCACTGGGAAGTTGACCTTCACCAGGGCACCCGTGGGACACTCGTCCACACACTTCGTGCACATGCGACACTTGTTAAAGTCGATATAGGCAAGATAGTTCTCTATCGTGATTGCCTCAAACTTACATACCTTCTGGCACTTGCCGCATCCTATGCAAGCTACTCTGCAGGCACTCTTCGCCACGGCACCCTTGTCCTTGTTGACACACTGTATATAGACACGTCTACCCTTGGGACCCTTCTTGCGCAACTCGATGATGTGGCGCGGACAGGTACGGGAACAAGCGCCGCAGCCGCCACACTTTTCCTCGTCCACCTCGGGAATGCCCGTCTCGGGATTGATGGTAATGGCGCCAAACTGGCATGCCTCCACACAGTCGCCACAACCCAGGCAACCATATCCGCAGCCCGTTTCGCCAGCGCCGCAGGAGTTCATCGCCGCACATGTGCGCAGACCGTCATACTCGGCAATGCGAGGTCGCTGCTCACAAGAGCCGTTACACCTTACCACCGCCACCATCGGCTCGGTTTTTGCCGCCTCCATACCCAGGAGAGCCGCCACCTTGGCCATTACTTCAGAACCGCCCACGGGACACATCAGACCTTCTATCGACCCACTGTCGGCACCTTTCACCAGTGCCGCAGCCATGCCCGAGCATCCTGCGAATCCGCAACCGCCGCAGTTGGCACCCGGCAGTGCTTCAGTCACCCGTCCCAGACGAGGGTCCTCCTCAACGGCGAACTTTCTGGACACGCCAAAAAGTACCAATGCCGCCACGAGGGCTATCGCCCCAAGTACCAAGACTGCAATCAAAATAAAATTCATAACTTTTGTATATTTAAAATGATGATATTTACTATAAAAACGATGATTCCCACTATCTAAAGAGCCGATGGTTCCCGCTGTTTTGGGTCGCCTCGCCTGACAATCTCGAAGCAGAGACTTCTCTCCATTCGCGTGGACAAAACCCAGAGCAATATATAATAAGGCATAAGAACACCGATTGCAGAGAACGCCGCTGCCCCTTCGGAGCCAGTGATCAGCACCACCGCCGCAAGCGTGGCGACCATCAGCAGCAACGGAAGGAGATAGGCATAGAGACTCGCCCTGATTCCCACGGAAAGATTGGCACCCACCGTCACGGTGTCACCCACCGCATAGGCGGAGGCATCGCTCACATTCACCCTCACCGTCTTTACTTTGCTCTCTGCTGAATTGCAACGGGAAGCCACCTTGCAGGAACTGCACGCCGAGGCCTGAATGATGCGCACATCCACACATCCATCGCCCACGGAGCATACCACCCCAGAATGTTTTATCTTCTCACTCATGTCGCTAACCAATGTTTTACCTTGCAAAGATAACACATTAATTCATAAACAGCCAATAAAACATGGATTTTTTAGGAATTTTCTTGTCAGAAACAAAAAAATAATGTACCTTTGCGTCATAATCAAGTGAAGGGGACACTGCTTCCCTACCCTTTTAAAACAGAAGAAATGGAGAAAAAAGAACAGACAATCCAACAGATTGAGCGTTTTCTGAAGAAAGTGGCTCAGAAATTCCCGTCATCCGAGGAAGATGCCTCCGTGATGACCGACATCCATGTGCGTGTGTCACAAGACAGCGGCGAGTTGCTCGCTTTCGATGACGACGACCAGGAAATCACGCGATGTGTGGTGGAACAATGGATAGACAACAAGGAAGAGGATTTCTACGAAGAGGTGGCAAAAATGCTGCGCGAAACGTTGCGTGCCAACGCCCAGGTCACAGACAACTTGGGCATCCTAAAGCCCTATAGCTTCGTGTTGGAAGATGACGACAAGGAGAATCTCGGCGAGCTTTACCTTGCCGATGATGACACAGTCATCGTTGGAGGTGACCTCATGGAGAGTCTCGACAACGACCTCGATGCCTTCCTTGAGGAATTACTGAAATAAACTTAAAGCAAGAAGTAAGAAGTGGAAAGTCGGAAGTTACGATTGCTGTGCAACTTCTGGCTTACTAACTTGGTCTACAAAATTTGCAAGGGTGACGAGACGAAGATACAGGCTCCGTGCTCCACAAGGAAGTCGACATCGCGGAATCCCCACAGCACACTGATGCAGGGTATTCCCGAGTTGCGTGCCGTCATGATGTCTACATCGCTATCGCCGATGTATACGGCACGGTCTCTATCCGCATCCAACTGGCGTAGAGCCTCGTTGACAGTGTCAGGAGCAGGCTTCTTGCGAATGTCCTCTCGCTCACCAATCGCCACGTCCACCAAATCGCCGAAGAAATGACGGCAAAGTGCCTGTGTGGCAGCATAGAACTTGTTGCTGACCACGGCTATCTTCTTACCGCGTGCCTTCAATTCCTTGAGCAACTCCATCACCCCGGGATAAGGTTGCGTGGTATCCAGGTTGTGTTCCATATAATGTTGGCGAAAATCGGCATAGACCTTTTCGAACAAGGGGTTTACCAGACCATCGGGCACAGCTCGCTCCATGAGTTTCTTCACGCCATTGCCCACAAACATACGCACCTCTTCCATAGTTCGCTCTGCCATACCATTGTGGCGCAAGGCGTAGTTGCAACTGGCGGCAAGATCTTCCAATGTGGAAAGCAGCGTGCCGTCAAGATCAAAGATATAAGTGTCGAAATTAAAGTTCATTGTCACCCTTTTTCTGTTATCTGGTGTGCAAAGGTAAGCAAAAAAACGAACATGGAGCAGTGTTCGCCCACAATTAACCTTTTTTTAATTGCATAGACTTTGCCGTTTGGCAGAATTGCAGTACTTTTGCACCAAAGTTAAAAAACAAGAACAAGAAATGAAAAAGAAAGCAAACAGTAAGCTTTATGCTTATGGTGTGGCAGCATGCCTGCTGATTATCATTGGCGTGAGCTACCTCTACTGCTTCTCCTCTTTCTCGAAGAGCAGTACAACCCAGTATGTATACATCGACGATGATGACAACATCGATTCGGTATACAACAAGATTCGTCCTTTCGCCAACACCCTTCCGATGCAGGCATTCTGCACTCTGACGCGCCATTCGTCCTATGCCGACCGCATTCGCACTGGACGTTATGCCATCCACACTGGAGAGGGAGCGTTCAAGATTTGGAGACACCTCAAAAATGGCCTTCAGGATCCCGTGAGTCTCACAGTTCCCTCCCTGCGTACAATGGACCGGCTTGCTGCTGAGATGGGCAAGCGACTAATGATAGACAGCGCTGCCATCTACCAGGCACTCACCGACGAGGCAACTTGCGAGAAGTATGGCTACGACACAGCCAATATCGCCTGCATGTTCATCCCCAACACCTACGACATCTATTGGAACGTGACACTGGAAAAGTTCCTCACCCGCATGAAGAAGGAAAGTGACAAGTTCTGGAACGCAGACCGCGTCCAGAAGGCACAGGAGTTGCATCTCACCCCTAACCAGGTGATAGCCCTTGCCAGCATCGTGGACGAGGAGACTGCCAACGAAGCCGAGAAACCCATGATTGCCGGAATGTATTACAACCGACTGATGCTGCGCAACGGCGAGTACCCCAGCGGAATGCCCTTGCAGGCTGACCCTACCATCAAGTTCGCATGGAAACGTTTCGACCTGAAGCGCATCTACAATAACCTGCTCTACATCGACAGTCCCTACAACACCTACCGCAACGCCGGTCTGCCCCCTGGCCCCATTCGCATCCCATCAGTAGCAGGCATCGACGCTGTGCTGAATATGGTGCATCACGACTACCTCTATATGTGTGCCAAGGAGGATTTCAGCGGCACTCATAATTTCGCCAAGACCTATCAGGAGCATCTGCAGAACGCTGCCAAATACTCGAAAGCTCTCAACCAGAGAGGCATCAAGTAATAACCGAAAGCGAGCAAGTTGGAGTCCCACTACTATAATATGTGCAATCAGTTGAGCCGTAATGAAGGAGTCTGGATTTCGGGCAAATTTTGGACGTACGTTATGTGGTTCACCATAGCCTGTTACCTTTATACCCTCGTTTCCCTCATCCTCATAATTTATGCAGCGATCGGGAAGTAAAAGCAAACCGCCTGACCTTAGGCTTGTCGCTTAAAGTCGGGCGGTAATATTATTGCTCAAAGATTCTTTCGTAATCCTTATCAGTGATAACCCAATGTCCAAGTCTGCTGCCGCCTTCTCTCTTTAACAAACCGTTTTCTGTAAATCGCTTGATGTACTTCTTTGCTTGCCTTTCAGACACTCCCATCTTTTCAGCCATTTCTTTTATGGTCGTCTTTGGATTGCTTGATATAAGACGGTATATTTGCCTTTGAGCATTCCGATATTCTTTGGTGAACTCATTGGTGAACTCATTGGTGAACTCATTGGTGAACTGTGCAGCTTTGTCATCACCCTCTATTCCATCTTTTACAGCCTCGTTCCCATAATTCAGATTCCAAAGAACCACATGGAATTCTGTAGCATCGGACCTGAACTCTGGGGTACGATATGTCGGCATATGCTCATATTGCTTATAGGCGTTGACAATCTTCTTCACCCCACTGCCTCTTCGCTC
>CAVCCB010000009.1:0-35048 GCA_963600595.1 Subdoligranulum sp. APC924/74
AGCATGGTTTCCGCGAGCGTATGGCAACAAAGAATGGTCGTCGCGTATTGGCTTCTCGCCGTGCTCATGGCCGTAAGAAGTTGACAGTTTCTGACGAGCACCACGGAAAATAATTTCCGCCCAATCGGAGAAATCACGATGACATTAAAAGCAGCAAGGTAGAAACTTTGCTGCTTTTTGTGTTTTTTGGAATAAAAAATTTTGTATTGTCTCCGATTTGCACTATCTTTGCCGTAAAATTTCAATGAATGACTTTATCAGAGTTCGTAAATAAGTTCAAGAGCAGGTACCTTTGGGGTAACTTGGCGGCGATGTTACTCGTTGTCATCCTTCTCTGTGTCGGTGTCAAGTTTGGCATCGACATCTATACCCATCATGGTGAGGCCATCCCTATTCCCGACATCCGCCACAAGAGTTTCGACGATGCCGAGCGCATCCTGAGGGAGGCGGGACTGCAGATAGAGGTGTCGGACACGGGATTCGTGAAGACACTTCCTCCCGACTGTATCCTGGAACAGTCGCCGGGGGTGGGTGAGACCGTCAAGTCGGGGCATGTCATCTATGTCACCATCAACTCTGCCCATACTCCCACCATCACCATTCCTGATGTCATCGACAACAGCTCCTTGAGAGAGGCGATGGCGAAGCTGACGGCGATGGGATTCAAGTTGGGTACGCCCGAGTATGTGCCCGGCGAGGCTGATTGGGTGTACGGTATCCTGGTGAAGGGCCGTCATGTGGTAGCTGGCGACAAGGTGTCCATCGACGATGTACTTACCATACAGGTGGGCAACGGTCAGCGTGATGCTGCCGACTCCATTGATGTGGTGGATCCTGTGGACGTGGATGATTTCGCCCCGATAGAGGGTGAAAGCAACGAGAGCAGTGAGGACAACTTCGAGGTGGTGCCGGGAACGGAGACTACAGAACCTGCCACGCAGAATCATTCAAATAATCAAAACGAAGTAGTAGAATAGAAAATGATAGACAATATCGACGATATTTACGAGGGAGAGCCCTTGGACGGAGAGCTTATGGCGGACGGACAGTCTGTCGACGGGGAACTCTATGAGCATTGGAAGATAGAGGTGGACCCCGGTCAGGCTTCCATGCGCATCGACAAGTACCTGGCGGAGAAGAATCCCTACCAGAGCCGCAACCGCATCCAGAACGCCGCCGATGCAGGCTTCATCCATGTCAATGGAAAGCCCGTGAAGAGCAACTACAAGATTCGTCCCAACGACGTGATTACCCTGATGCTCGACCGTCCCAAGCACGACACGAGTATTGTGGCGGAGGATATTCCTCTCAACATTGCCTATGAGGACGACCAGCTGATGGTGGTCAACAAGCAGGCGGGAATGGTGGTGCATCCCGGTGCTGGCAACTTTACGGGCACGCTGATCAATGCCGTGGCTTGGCACATGAAGGATGTCAAGGATTTCGACCCCAACGACCCTGAGGTAGGGCTGGTGCATCGCATCGACAAGGACACCAGCGGACTGCTCGTCGTGGCGAAGACACCGGGGGCAAAGACGGCGTTGGGAAAGCAGTTCTTCAACAAAACCACCCACCGCAGCTACAATGCCTTGGTGTGGGGGAATATCGTGGAGGATGAGGGACGCATCGAGGGCAACATCGCCCGTGACCCCAAGAACCGCCTTCGCATGAAGGTCTTCGACCCCGACAGTGGCATCGGCAAGAACGCAGTCACCCATTACAAGGTGTTGGAACGATTCGGTTATACAACCTTGGTGCAGTGCATCTTGGAGACGGGAAGAACCCATCAGATCCGTGCCCACATGAAGCACATAGGTCATCCGCTCTTCATGGACGAGACCTACGGCGGCACGGAGATTCTCCGGGGACAGCGCAGCTCCAGCTACAAGGCTTTCATCCAGAACTGCTTCAAGCTCTGTTCGCGACAGGCACTCCACGCCAAGACCCTTGGCTTCGTGCATCCCACGACCCATGAGCAGATGGACTTCGACAGCGAATGGCCGGAGGATTTCACCAAACTGATAGAAAAGTGGAGAGGCTTCATCGCCGGAACCACGCAAGATACATTTCAAAACTGATAGAAATATTATGGACAGTAACAAGAGAACGATAGCCATCGTATGCGGTGGCGATTCTTCAGAGCACGATGTCTCATTGCGCTCAGGTCAGGGGTTGTACTCTTTCTTCGATAAAGAGAGCTACAACATTTTCATTGTTGATGTGAAAGGAACGGACTGGCACGTCGCTTTCGACAATGGCGAGACTGCGGAGATCGACAAGAATGATTTCTCTTTCCTCATGAACGGCAAGCGTCAGTACTTCGACTATGCTTATATCACCATCCACGGACAGCCGGGAGAGAACGGCGTGATGCAGGGCTATTTCGACCTCATCCACCTGCCTTACTCCACCTGTAGCGTGCTTGTGGAAGCGATAACCTTCGACAAGTATGTGCTCAACAATTATCTGCGAGGCTTCGGCATCAACGTGGCAGACAGCGTCTTGCTCCGCCGTGGCGAGCTGTATGACGAGGAGGCAATCGCCCGGCGCATCGGAATGCCTTGCTTCGTGAAGCCCGCAGCCGACGGTAGCAGCTTCGGCGTGAGTAAGGTGAAGAACGCCGACCAGTTGGCTCCTGCTCTCCGTGTGGCTTTCATGGAGGCAGAGGAGGCGATGGTAGAGGCTTACATGGAGGGTACGGAAATCTCGCAGGGTGTCTATAAGACCCGTGACAAGAGCGTGGTGCTGCCCGCCACTGAGGTGGTGACAAGCAACGAGTTCTTCGACTACGATGCCAAGTACAACGGACAGGTACAGGAGATTACTCCCGCCCGTCTTGCCCCCGAGACCGCAGAGGAGGTGGCGAAGACCACATCCCGCATCTACGACCTGCTCCATGCCAACGGCATCATCCGCATCGACTACATCATTACCAAGGATGAGAATGGCAAGGACAAGGTGAATATGCTGGAGATCAACACCACTCCGGGAATGACCGCCACCAGCTTCATCCCCCAGCAGGTGCGTGCCGCAGGCCTTGACATCAAGGATGTGCTCAGCGAGATTGTAGAGAACCAGTTCTGATAAATAATGAGGAGTTAAGGAGTTGAAGGAGTTAAAGAAGTTAAGACAAATGTCATATGTTAAGCAAAAGCCTTTGGTGTTGCCTTTGCTGTTGTCTTGACTCCTTGACTCCCTAACTCCTTAACTCCCTAAATCGAAACAATTATGAAGATTCCCCAAGAATTTGATACCATTCGCCCTTGGGAGCCGGAAGACCTTCCCGAGGTGTACGACCGCTTGATTGCAAACGGGCAGTTCCAAAAGGTGCTTGCTTTCCTCTATCCGCAGGTGCCCTTCGAGATGATTGTCCAGAAACTGAAGGCGTGCAAGACCAATCTGGATTTCCAGAAGGCTTTCTGCTACGACTTCGTGCATGGCGTACTGAAGAAGGCGGGCAAGGGTTGTGAGATGGACAGTTCCGCCATTGACAATACCCGCAACTACACCTTCATCAGCAACCACCGCGACATTGTCTTCGATTCCGCCATCCTCGACGTGATGCTCATCGACAACGGTTTCCAGACCACCTGCGAGATAGCCATCGGCGACAACCTCCTCTCCCTCCCCTGGGTGAAGGACCTGGTGCGCGTCAACAAGGCGTTCATCGTGGAGCGTGCCTTGGGAATGCGCGAGATGTTGAAGGCGAGCAAGCGACTCTCCGACTATATGCACTTCGCCATCAAGGAGAAGAAGGAGAATATCTGGATAGCCCAGCGCGAGGGTAGGGCGAAGGACAGTGACGACCGCACCCAGAAAGGCATCCTGCAGATGATGTCGATGGGCGGTGAGGGTAGCATCATCGAGAGACTGAAGCAGCTTCATCTCGTTCCCCTCTCCATCAGCTACGAGTACGACCCCTGCGACTATCTCAAGGCTGCCGAATACCAGTTGAAGCGCGACGTGGAGGGATGGAAGAAGGGACCCACCGATGACTTGGTGAGCATGCAGACGGGAATCTTCGGCTACAAGGGTCATGTGCATTACCATGCAGCTCCCTGTCTGGACGAATACCTCGACAGTTTGGACCCGGAGATGCCCAAGCAGGATATATATAATAAGGTGGCGGCTTACATCGACCGGCAGATTCATGCCAACTACCGCCTCTACCCCGGCAACTATGTAGCCCTTGACCTTCTGGAGGGAACCGATGCCCATGCTTCCCAATACAGTGAGGAGCAGAAGGCGACGTTCCTGAAGTACTTGGAAGGACAGTTGGCGAAGATAGACGTGCCCCACAAGGATGAGACTTATCTGAAGGAGCGGATGCTGACCATGTACGCCAACCCGGTGCGCAACCATCTTGCCACCCTGTAACAACCCACTTGGTTACGAAGGAAAAGAGGCATATTTTTCCTTCGTAACTAAGTCTGAAAAAGTTTCCAACTGGGAAAATAATCACATTTGTGGCATTTTTTGCATAGAAAAACACACAAGAGCAAAAAAACACAAAAAAAAAGCAAAATAGTATCATACTTTTTTAAATATAAATTGTATCTTTGCAACCGTGAATCCTTAAAACGACAATAATAATAAACAACAATATATAAAATTAAAGACCTATGAACAAGAATTCAACTTAACTCAGGGTGTCGCCCAGTCTCAGAGGTTGGGCAGTACCAAGCTAACAGCAGGCTTATCTTGTATATGCTTGTTGCACTAAAAAAGCGTTACACTATTTAACCTAAGAAAAAATACTTCAGTATGAATCAAAATTTTAGAAGAACAATGCTGCTGATGGGCACATGCGCTGCCCTGGGTATGGGTTATTCCACCCAGGCATTCGCCACGAGTCCCAGCCAGGCTGTCAACGCAGTCCAGCAGTCAAAGAAAGTGACCGGTAACGTAGTTGACTCCGAAGGTCCCGTTATCGGCGCAAGTGTCGTTGAAAAAGGCAACCCCAGCAACGGTGCCGTTACCGACCTTGACGGTAACTTCACCCTGAACGTGAAGCCGGGAGCCACCATCGTTGTCACCTACATCGGATACAAGACGCAGGAGATAGCCGTTGGTAACCAGTCCAATTTCAACATTACGTTAGCCACTGATGACAAGACTCTCGAAGAGGTGGTGGTTGTAGGTTACGGTGTTCAGAAGAAGAAACTCGTGACTGGTGCCACAGTGCAAGTGAAAGGTGATGACATTTCCAAGTTGAACACAACTCAGGCACTGGGAGCTTTGCAGAGCCAGACTCCGGGTGTTAACATCCAGGCATCTTCTGGTCAGCCAGGCGATGGCTTCAAGGTCATGATCCGTGGTGCAGGTACCAATGGTAATACCACTCCTCTTTATGTGATTGATGGTGTTTCCGGTGGTGACATCAACAATTTGAACCCATCTGACATTGAGAGCATCGACGTATTGAAGGATGCTGCATCCTGTGCCATCTATGGTTCTGCTGCTGCCAATGGTGTTATCTTGGTGACAACAAAGCAGGGTAAGCAGGGAAAGATTCAGGTTTCATACGATGGTAACATCGGATGGCAGAATGTTTATCGTGTGCCCCAGATGCTTACTGCACAGCAGTATATGCAGGTGATGGACTTGTCTCGTTTCAACAGTGGAGAGCAGCCTCGCGACTGGTCTCAGTATTTCAAGGGCAATGAAGACTTGTATCAGTCTTATGTAAATGGCACAAACTCTGGTACAAACTGGTTGGATGCCATTCGCAACAAGAATGCCGTTACAACAAGTCACTCTTTGAACATTACAGGTGGTAGCGACCGCAGCACATTCTCCATTGGTGCAGGTTATCAGTATCAGGATGGTGTGTTCGGTGGTCAGTATGCCAAGTCAGACTATCGCCGTTTCACCCTTCGTGTCAATTCTGAACATGTCATCCTGCGCAATAGCAAGGGACTTGATGTAATCAAGGTTGGCGAGAACATTTACTATAGCCACAAGCAGAACCAGGGTATTCAGATTGGCAACCAGTACAGCAATGCCATTTCTAATATGCTGCGTGCCAACCCATTGATTCCTATCTATAACAATTCTGGCAGCTTCTTCGGCTATGATGACTTGAAGAGCTCTGGAATGTTCAACTATACGTCTTATGCCAGCAACCCTGTTGCTGCTCTTACATATAGCCAGAGTGCCAACAACAAGTCTATGAGCTTCGGCTTGAATGCCGTTGGATACATTGAGATTCAGCCCATCAAGGGATTGAAGTATCGTGGTCAGTTGAGCTACAACCAGAATTCCAGTTCATGGCGTTGCTATCTCCCCACCTACAAGTTGAACGACCAGGGTGACCAGCGCACAACAGACCAGGCTACCAACAACATGAGCCTTGGTTGGGGATGGGGTACAACCAATACCTTGAACTATAAATTTGACGTTAAGAAGCATGACTTTGATGTCCTCGTGGGTACGGAGTTTGGTGTAAGCCGTCCTGATTACGGATACAGTCTGAATGTGACCACCTCCAACTCTATCTTCGGAGACTTGGATCATGCCTATATGTCTTTGATGAAGGACAACAAGAAGGGTTCTGTTTCTGGTCTTCCCTACACAGACTCTCGCGGTATGTCTTATTTCGGCCGTTTGAACTATAACTACGATGAGAAGTACATGTTCTCCGCTATCATGCGTGCCGATGGTTCTTCTATGTTCGCTCCTGGTCATCGTTGGGGTTACTTCCCCTCATTCTCTGGAGGTTGGGTTGTTTCCAACGAGAAGTTCATGGAGCCTGCAGCCAGCTGGTTTGATTTCTTGAAGATCCGTGCCGGTTGGGGTCAGAACGGTAACAAGAATATTTCCGCTTTCCAGTATGAGGCAGCTTTTGCATACGATGAGTACAGCAACTATTCTTTTGGAAACTCGAAGGATGATCCAACCCGCGGTGCATCTCTTACCCGTTTGGCAAATGACGAGCTTACTTGGGAGACATCAGAGCAGCTTGACTTAGGTTTTGACGCTCGTTTCCTGCATAGCCGTTTGGGCTTGACCTTTGACTGGTATCAGAAGACTACAAAGGACTTGTTGCTGAACGTTCCTGTTTCTCCTACAACAGGTTTCAGCACCCAGTTGAAGAATGCCGGTACAGTAAGAAATACTGGTGTCGAGGTTGCCTTGACTTGGAATGACAAGATTGGCAAGGACTTCCAGTACAACATTGGCTACAATATCGCTTACAACAAGAATGAGGTGACTAAGGTAAACAGTACTCAGAAGTACAACTCTGGAGGTTCCGACTTATTGGCACAGGGTACCGGTTACATGGCACGCTTCGAGGAGGGTCATCCTATTGGTTACTTCTGGGGCTATAAGACAGCAGGTCCTATCCAGAACGAGCAGGAACTTCAGGAATACATCAATACATTGAAGGATCATGACGCAGCTAACTCTCATCAGGGTTCAGACCTCAAGGTGGGTGACTTGCGCTTCGTGGATGTTAATGGCGATGGTGTCATCAATGACGAGGATAAGACAGACCTTGGCAATCCTAACCCAGACGTTACGATGGGTATCACTCTCGGAGCATCTTATAAGGGCTTCGACATTAACGTGACCGGTTACGCTGCACTTGGCCAGCAGGTGGCTCGCTCTTATCGTAAGTTCACCGACGGTGAGTATGAGAACTTTACAACAGAGGTTTATGACTATTGGAATGGCGAGGGTACGTCTACCAAGTATCCATTGTTCGCAGCGATGAACCGTGGCGTGAACTGGCAGTCTATCTCTGACATCTACGTTGAGGACGCAAGTTATTTCCGTTTGCAGAACTTGACAGTCGGCTACGACTTCACCAAGATCTGGAAGAATAGCCCGTTCCAGCAGCTCCGTCTCTATTTCGCAGCCCAGAACCTCTTCACCATTACAGGTTATAAGGGTATGGATCCTGAGAACGGTATGGCTCTGAACTCTTCAGAACCTTGGGTTACTGGTGTTGATGTTGGTAACTATCCACAACCACGTACCTTTATGTTTGGTGTAAATGTTAAGTTCTAATCTTTAAAATGAATACACAATGAAAAAGATATTTTTGTTCGTAGTAGCCCTTGCTACTTTGGGACTGTCTTCTTGTGGCATCGATGACGTGAAGAACGTTGGTGAAATGTCTACGAGTGAGTTCCCGAAGACAGATGCTGATGCAGAGGCTATCTTGGCTGGTGTTTACCAGAATCTGAATACTATCAATGCGAATCCGCAAATGTCATTCTTATACTATGCTGCCCTTGCCAGTGATGACCAACTCGGTGGTGGCGGTACCAATGACAAGTTGATGCAGGCAGAGGATTTGCTCTGTAATTACAACGCTGACATGACGAATCAGTTCTATTCTGACCGTTATGCTGGTGTGGCTCGTGCCAACAATACCATCAAGTACTTGGGACTGGCTACGAATATGTCTGAGTCAACAAAGAATCAGGCTATCGGTGAGGCAAAGGCACTCCGTGCTTTTTACTATTATGAGTTGGCTTCCATGTATGGCAACGTGCCTTTGGTGACAGATCCAGATGAGTCGAACGCTACTCAGGGTGACGTGAAAGTTCTTTGGGGACAGATTCTCCAGGATTTCTATGAGGCAGCGACCACGATGCCCGATGTCCGTAAGACCGACGGTCACTTGGACAAGTACACCGTTGAGGCTTTGTTGTGCCGTGCTTGGTTGTTCTACACAGGTTTCTACTGCAACGGTACGACTACAGCCGACTTGGTTAGTACCAACTATGCTCCATTGACATCCGTGGAGTTGCCCAATGGCACTACTCTTACCAAGCAGGACATCATCACAGCCATCGATGATTGTGTCAATAATTCCGGCTATTCATTGGTTCCCGATTATCGTAACTTGTGGGCTTATACCAACAGCAAGGTTGTAAATGACTATCCATATACAAAGGGACAGAATCTGAAGTGGGTAGAAAATGACAATGGAGAAAACCCAGAGTCAATGTTCGCCATCAAGTTCAACAAGTTCGCCTCTTGGAGTACCACTATCGGTTATGCCAACGGTTACTGCCTGCACTTCGGTGTTCGCGGTGGTCAGGATTATTCCAACACCTTCCCGTTCGGGCAAGGTTGGGGTGCAGGCCCTGTGGCTCCCAACTTGGTTAACGATTGGAAGAATGCAGACCCCGAGGGAAAGGATATGCGCTTGAAGGCAACTGTTTGTGATGTGAACGACACGAACGAGATGCCTAACTATACTCGTGGCGGTTGGGCTGACTTCGTACAGGAGACAGACTACTATTCCAAGAAGTGGTCTCCTATCTGCGCCAAGAATGACGGTTCTTTCAAGACGAAGAATGATGACGGTACCACTTCCACTCCTGATTATGTAGCTTGCTTCGAGACATTGATGTATCCTGACAACTGGGGTACTTCTGGAGAGAACAACTTCCAGTTGAGCAATATCCATGACCTGGTATTGGTTAGATATGCAGATGCTCTCTTGATGCAGAGTGAGCTGAAGGAGGATGTTGCAGGAATGAACCTGGTGCATGAGCGTGCGACAGGTGTAGCCAACTATTATAGTTCCTACTCTTTGGCAAGCCTTCAGAACGAGCGCCGTTGGGAGCTTGCTTGTGAGGGAATCCGTTGGAACGACATCCGCCGCTGGCACATAGCCCAGGTGGCATTGGCAAAGCAGGAGAATCAGCCAGTTTACTATTGTGGAAGTCCAGCCACCAACTCTGCCCACAATGGCGGTTATGTGGCTCGTTACAATGCAACGGCAGGATTCCAGAAGATGCCTGAGACTCAGGTGGCTCTTGGCACTGTTGTCCAGAATGACGGATGGACATCTGCTGACGCAGAGTATACAGGTTGGTAATCAACTAATGTTGAATCTTAAAATTTGAATTACAATGAAAAAATCAATATTATTCATGGTGATGGCCGTTGGTCTGCTTACGGCTTGTGATCCTTCAAAGGATGATGTGAGCGTGCAAAGCAGCAGCCTCACCGCTGAGCAATTGTCTGGTGGCTTTACCTTCACCCAGTATGGGGATGAAGAATATACAACCCAGGCTGCGGATGGTAACTATTTTACATTCGGAACATCTCCTTCCAGAGTGGTTTCTATTTATCAGCTCGACGAGGAAGGAGCCAAGTCTGTCTTGGTTTCTGGTGTTGCCAACGGCAAGTTCTCTATCGTGCCTAAACGCGGTAACCCGAGCGAGCAGAAGATTTATATTGAGACCTTGAATTTCGATGGCTCCAAAGTGGTGACAGAGAAGACGGTCAACGTATACGTTCCTTCTGAGTTGTCTCCTGAGATGCGCATCTTGGCAAGTGACTCTTATGGTTATAAGATTTGGAAATGGGATACTACATGGCGTGCTGACGGTGGCGCTTGGGGTAACATGGGTTATGCTCCTGGTGATGGTGCATCGTTCGCCAATGATGGCAATGGTATCTGGTGGGCTTGTGCTCCTGCAGATCTTGCTACTCAGCTGCAGCATTCCGACACAGGTCAGGCAACAGGTGAGGAAGATCCCAATGCTTACATGGAATTCCATGATGATGGTACTATCATCACTTACGATGGTGGCGGCAACCAGATTCGCAAGGGAAAGTTCTCTGTACTGAGCTATACGGGTGAGAGAAACCTTCCTTCTATCGATCAAAGCCAGGCTAACTGGTCTTATGGTGCATTGCAGACTACAGAGGGAGCTATCCTCTTCCCATTCCAGATCAATGGTGGCGGCTATAAACCAACTGAATTCGAGATTATGCAGTTGGATGCCAACCACTTGAAGTTGATTTACGCTGCTCCTGGCACTGGCAGTTGGAGCGAGGCGACTTGGTGGGCATTCAAGAGCAATTCTGATCCTGAGTGTGCGTTGACCAACTATGGCACTAAGGGCTGGACATGGGATACCGACTGGCGTTCTGATAAGGGTGCTTGGGGTAACATGGGTTATGCTCCTGGAGATGGTGATTCGTTCGCCAATGATGGCAATGGTATCTGGTGGGGCTGTGCTCCAGCAGATTTGGCTACTCAGCTGCAGCATTCCGATACTGGTGTTGCTACTGGTGAGGAGAGTCCTAATGCCTATATGACATTTGATTGGAAGACCAGCACTATTGTTAGTTATGATGGTGATGGTAAGCAGATTCGCCAAGGTAAGTTTGAGATTCAGAATTGGGGAATGGGCGACCGTACCATCTCTACTATTGACGGTAGTCAAAGCAAGTGGGCGTTGGGTAATTTGCATACTGACGCTGGCTCAATCCTCTTCCCCTTCCAGATCAATGGTGGCGGTACGAAGCCTACCGACTTCGAAATCATGCAGCTGGATGGTGACCACTTGAAGTTGATTTATGCGGCTCCTGGTACAGGCAGTTGGGGTGAGGCAACCTGGTGGGCATTCAAGGCTAAGTAATCATCTAAATTGATTATGAGATAAATCTATGAGGAGCGAGACGAAAGAGTAACAGTCTCGCTCCTCATCCGTTGATGGTGTTTTGAAATTCTTAAAACGAAATTACGATGAAAAAGATAATGGCAATATTGGTGCTTGGTATGCTGACCGCAGCAAGCATGATGGTAATGGCTGGATGCGGCAAGTCTCCTGCCAAGGGTATCTGTCATATTCACGGCACAATGGAGTCGAGCCAATGGGATGGCAAGAAGATATTCCTTGTTCCGATGTTTGGATTGCAGGATGCGGCTCATGTCGATTCTGTGGTGATTGAAAACGGTAAGTTTGAGTTTACTGCCGACAGCACCGAGATGAAGGTAATCCGCGTGGACTATCATTTCCGTGACGGAGTGCAAGACTTGCTGGTGGTGTCTGAACCTGGTGATGTTAAGGTTACTATCGGTGCCAACAGCATCTCGGGCGGCACTCCCCAGAACGATTCCCTCCAGGTGTGGAAAGACAGGGTGATGAAGTTCAACGCTGACTATAACCAATTGAGGATGCAAGCCCGTCAAGGTGGCTCGGATGAGATTCTTCAGTCTAAGGGCAAGGAAATACAGAAAGCCTTGAGAGCGTACAATGAATCTTTTGCCAAACGTCAGCCTCAGGGAGTTTTCAAGGATTTCCTCCTGAAGATGTATCCTTCTGCTAAATAAAGGTTTATGAATAATATGTTTTTTAGGTTTGGGAAGATGGCACTGGTCGCATTGTTCGGCTTGTGCATCTTCCTTTTTTGGTATTGCGGCTATTCGCAAGCCCTTTGTTACCATGAGCAAAACCAATTGTTCCTTTGGAGCTGGGATTATTTCTTGCACGACATGAGTGTGGCTGGGGGCTTGGCAGACTACCTCTCCGAGTTCTTGGTGCAGTTCTATTATGTCCCGGTTCTTGGAGCGTTGGTCTTGGCTTGTCTCTTTATGGCTTTCCTGTCGTTCACGTGGAAAGTGATGAGAACTTATGCGGTGCAATCTTTGAAATGGTACTGGATGGCGGTTGCCCTCGTTCCTTCTGTCTTGTTGTTGGCGGTGATGGGCGACATCGAGGTGCTCCTCTCTTTCCCTGTTGCCTTGACCTTGGCGCTGTTGGTGACATGGGGAATGAACCGTCTGGCAGTTCGGGTGGGGATCAAGTCTGCCTTTGCCGACATATTAGTCGTGCCCTGCCTTTATTGGCTGGTGGGTGGTGGAGCCGCATGGCTTTATGTTTTCCTCCGGACTATTTATTTCTTGGTCAAGGCAAGAAAGGGAGGTCTCCCTTCAGCTGCGAGGCTTTATCCCGTGACGCTGGTCTATCTCCTCGCCGTCCAACTCGTATGTTACAATACCCTGTTGGTGCAATATCCGTTGAAGTCTGTCATACTTGGCATCAACTACTATCGCATACCGATGCAATATCCAGGCAGGAGCTGGGGGTATGACAAGGAACTTTATGCCATGCTGAGGCTGAATGAGCAGGTGAGAAATGGCAAGTGGAATGACATTATCCATGATGCGGAGAAAGGTCAGGTGAGGGCTTCCTTTGCCAGCAACTGTGTGAACCTTGCCTTGGCGAAGAACCGCCAGCTTGCCGACCGTATGTTCACCTTTTATCAGAGTGGCGAAGATGCCCTTCTGAGTCCTTGCATCAGGAACAATATGTCGATGTATCCCACGATGGAGGCATTCTGGCAACTGGGTTTTGTCAACTCTTCCCTGCGCTACGCCACCGACCTGCAAGCGTCCATCCTCAATGGTAAGATGAGCGGGCGACTGACGAAGCGCATCACGGAATGTCAGATAGTGAACGGCAAGTACAGTATCGCCCAAAAGAACATCGACCTCTTGAAGCAGACGCTTTATTATCGCGACTGGGCATTGAAGATGGAGCGGATTCTTGGCGATGATGTAGCCATCAGCCATGATCCCGATTTGGGTAGGGCAAGGAGGATGCGCTTCAGGAAAGACATGATTTACAGTTATGAGGAGATTGACAAGATGATGGGATTGCTCTTCATCAACAATCCCGACAACAAGATGGCGCTCGACTACTTCATGGGCGAGATGCTGCTCAAGGGCAACATCCAGGGCTTCATGCAGTATGGCGGTTGGGTGCAGCAATATGGAGGCTACCGCCAGATGCCCGCCGGTTATCAGGATGCCGTGACTTGTATCCAGAACCATGGCAATGTGGCAGGCTCGCCCTATGCCGAATATGTAAAACGAATGATGAGTCAGCAGAAAGGAGGAACAGAATGAAAATGAGGTTGGAATATAACAAGAACGGTGTTTGGGGAGTGTTGTGTGCCGTTTTCGCAATGGCGGCCATTTGTCTCAGCTCATGCACTCCATCCGTAGACAATCCCACGATGGTGGACCGCCAGCCCCGAATTTATCCCGACTACATCGGGGTGACCATACCTGCCGACATCGCCCCAATGAACTTCAACATCAAGGGCGACACCGTGGACATGGTGGATGTGGTAGCAAAGGGAAGCAAGGGCGGCGAACTGCATGTGAGTGGTGAGTGGGCAGACTTCGATGTGGAAGAATGGCACCGGCTTACCCGTCAGAACATAGGCGGCTCCATCTCCTTTACCGTCTCTACTCTAAAGGATGGCGAGTGGAAGCAATACAAGGATTTCAGGATGATGGTGAGTGTCTATAGCCTGGATGACTACGGACTGACCTATCGCCGCATCGCTCCAGGCTACGAGGTGGGTGGCGACATTGGCATTTATCAGCGAAACATCCACACCTTCGAGGAAACACCCATCATGACAGAGACGGCACTCCCCGGCAGATGCTTCAACTGCCATACAGCCAACCGCACCGACCCGCGACAGGTGACGGCGCAGATTCGAGGCGAGGGAGGCGGAACGTTGGTGATGAAGGACGGAAGACAACAATGGCTGGACACCAAGACCGATTCCACCAAGGCTGCCGGCAGTTATGCCTATTGGCATCCCGACGGCAACTATGTGGCGTATGCAGCCAATGCCGTGCATCAGTCGTTCTTCGTGGGAACCTACAAGCCCATCGAGGTGTACCATGATTTCAGCAACATTGTGGTGCTGGATACGAGGAACAACCAGTTGGCGACAGACCCGAAACTGATGACTCCCGACTGGCTGGAGATATTCCCGGCTTTCAGTGCCGACGGCAAAACATTATATTATAGCACCTCCAAGTCGTGCAGAGTGCCGACGGAGTACCTGAAGGTGAAATGTTCGTTGGTCAGCATTCCGTTCGATGCCAATAGGGGAACGTTTGGTGAGAAGGTCGATACCCTCCTCAACGGACCGAAGACCCACATGAGTTATGTCCTTGCCCGCCCTTCGTATGATGGCAAGTGGTTGATGTACACCCGTTGCAGCAGGAGCAACTTCCCCATCGTACAACCCGATGCCGACTTGTGGCTGATGAACCTGAAAACCCGTGAGACGCATCCCTTGAAGGCGGTGAATAGCGGCAAGTCAGAGAGTTACCACAACTGGAGCAGCAATTCCCGCTGGTTTGTGTTCTCCAGCAAACGTGGTGATGGCAATTATACGCGGCTCTACCTCTCCAGCATTGATGACAAGGGCAATGCCACCAAGCCGTTCCTTCTGCCGCAGCGCAATCCCTGGAAATATTATCACGGCTTGTTCGATGCCTACAACGTGCCGGACTTCACCAAGACCAAGGTGAACCTCGATATCCGCGAGACCCGCAACCAGATATTCTCCAACGAGCGTCCCAAGGTTAGATTGAGGTAAGTGCAGGAGGTGGAAATCCCACCTCCTGCACACAATGGCTCCAGTATATTTCAAGCATCTTTCAAGTGGGGGACACATTGTCCCTGTCTGGGATATGAAAAGTAAAAACAATTTTGTTAAATTCCGCCAAGCCCTTGGTGATTTCGGGTATTTGGCGTATATTTGCACATCACAAAAATACCTCATGACATGGCAAGAAAATTATACCCCATAGGAATACAGACGTTCGAACGTATCCGCGAGGAGGATATGTTCTATGTAGATAAGACGGAATACGTATATCGTATGACGCATACGGACGGGACGTATTTCTTCCTGAGCCGCCCGAGGCGGTTCGGCAAGTCACTGCTGGTTTCCATTTTCAGGAGCTACTTCGAGGGCCTGCTCCCCAATTATCTGGAAGAATTGACCGATGAGGGCGATGTCGCCATTGCAAAAATGTCTTTGCTGATAAAGCAGGGAGACATGGATGGAGCTGAAACTCAAAGGGAACGTGGAAGATGCCTTGGCTCAGATAGAGAGCCGTCGCTATGCCGATGCCTTCAAGATAAAAGATAAAGAAATCGTGAAGGTGGGACTGAACTTTAGCGTGAAAGCCGAGGTGAACAGACTGGAATGGAAGGTGATAAATGGATGATTGAAACAACTTAAAACTTATTCTCTATGATCGTATCAAATCTACAGAACTCGGAGAGGATAGAGGCACTCCATCCTCTCTTCAAGCAACTCTTCGACTTCGTGAAGAGCCATGACCTGCTCCATGAGGAGCCGGGGCGCATCACGCTCGACGGCGACAACCTTTTTATCAACAACTCCGAGCCTGAGTGCGTGGCTCAGGACAGTCAGAAACTGGAGGTACACCACAAGTACATTGATATCCATATCCTCCTCGAAGGACGGGAGCGCATCGGATGGAAAGCCATCGAAGACTGCACGCAGTTGGTGAAGCCTTATGACGAGGAAGCCGACTTCGAACTGTATGCCGACACGCCCACGACATTCGTGGACCTCCTTCCCGGACAGTTCGCCATCGTCTATCCCGAAGACCCCCATGCCCCCATCATCGGACAGGGGAAGATCAGGAAGCTCATCGCAAAGATAAAACTCTAAGTATTGGCACAAAAAATAACTTGGTATAATGTTTGCCCAATGCGCCCTGAAGGGGCAACCTGCGCCTAGCCCAGGGCATCACCCTGGGTTTCGGCAGAATTTGCCCACAAACGCCCTGAAGGGGCAAAAGCGTTACTTATACCAAGTTGTTTTTCCCATAACTAAGCTGTTACTTGCGGATCTTGTATCCGTGCATGCTATAATATAAGATATAGAGGAAGCACGGCAGACAGAGCCAATAAGCCGACTGCGCCCCGATGGCATCCTTCAGGCTGCCGTAGAGCGTGGGCAGTACGGCACCGCCAAACATCGCCATGATGAGCAACGACGAGCCTGCCTTGGTAAACTTGCCCAGGTCTGCCATTGCCAACGGCCACAGTGCCGGCCACATCAACGAGCAACCCAGCGCCATCAGCGAGATGAAGTAGATGGACATGTCTGCAGGCGTGAGAACCACGAGCAGCGAACCCGCGATGGCGAGCCAAGAGCAAATCTTCAGTGCCACCGCCTGGCTCAGGTACTTCGGGATGAAAATAATGCCGCAGATATATCCCACTACGATGCCGATGGGGGCAATCCAAGCGTAGTTGGCGGCTCCGGGCAAACCGAGTGAGTTGGCATAGTCCACCAATGTGCCCAATGACACGGTCTCCACGCCCACATACAGGAAGAGGGCAAGACAGCCCAACAACAGGTGGGGAAACTGGAATACCGAGGTTTTCGTGGCGGCATACGGACAGATAGGAGCCTCCTCCGCATTATCGTCCTCACCTGCCGCCTTCACCTCGGGCAGCGGTGCGAAGAATGCGAGTACGCCCAGCAGCAGGAAGGCGATGATGATGATCCAGAACGGCTTGCTTAGGTCTTCGATGCCGATGAGGTTCACGTCCTTGCCCAGCAGCCACACGATGAAAAGCGAGGGGATGGGCCATGCCAGCTTGTTGCAGATGCCCATCATACTGATGCGCTTCGCCGCACTCTCCAGCGGGCCCAGGATGGTGATGTAGGGGTTCACCGAAGCCTGCAGGTAGGCATTGGCGGCACCGCTGATGAACGATGCCAGCAGGAACAGTGGAAAACTCTTCTCTCCTGCGGAGAGGATGAACAGGTAGAACGCCACGGCGAAGATGAAGAACGACAGTGCCATCGTTTTCTTGTAGCCGATTGCCTTGATGGTGAGTCCCGCGGGATAGCCGAAGATGAGGAACGGTATGAACGTAGCCGCGATGATGAGGTAGGAGGCGGCGTTGGAGATGCCCAGCGATGTCTGCAGCACGGGCACCAGCAGCGAGTTGATACCGAGGGCGAAGCCCAGCGAGAAGAACATGACCCCGATGAACGACAACGGAATCGCGAAGTTTTTGGAGGATGTCTTATTTCCCATAAATGATATGTAAGTTAGTTGGTTCGTGATTTCAAGACAATATGTTGTGACGAGCCATGAGGCAGGTACCGATGATTCCGGCTTGGTCCTTCAACTGTGAAATGACAATCTTTGAGTCTTCGTTGACCATGTTCAGCGAGAATTTCTTGATGCCCATCTTGACGGGTTGCAGCAGATAGTCGCCCGTGACCGACAACTCTCCGCCGAGAATCAGCATCTCTGGGTTGAATATGTTGATGATACCTGCCAGATTGGTGCCCAGCTCACTTGCCATCTTCTGGACTGCTTCGATGCTGAGTACGTCTTCCTTGGCGATGGCTTCGAGAATGTCTTCCTGCGTCAGTGTCTCTTTCCTGTTGATGACCTTGTCTGACAGGATGGACGTCTCTCCGGAAAGAAGCAGTTCGGTCATCTTTCGTTGCAGTGCCATTCCAGAGATTTCTGTCTCAAGACATCCCGTCTTGCCACAGTGGCAGATGATCCCATTGTTGTAAATGTGCATGTGCCCGAATTCTCCCGAAAATCCCGAGTTGCCGAAATAAAGCTTGCCGTCAAAGATGATTCCTATTCCTATGCCCCAGCTCAGGTTCACGAATATCGCATTCTTCGCCTCTCTACAGACACCTTTCAGGAACTCTCCATAGGTCATGCACCTGGAGTCGTTGTCTATGCAGGTTGGCAACCCAATCTTCTCGCTCAATACTTCTGCCAATGGGGCATTCAGGCAAGTGAAGTAATTGTATGCTTTTCCGTCCGTGGGGTTGATTCTGCCTCCTACGCTCATGCAAGCCTTGGCGATGCTGCTCTTTTCGATGCCGCATTCGTCGACATATTGGGTAACGATTCCTACCAGTTGCTCGAAGCATTCCGTGCTGTCATGATAATGGAATGGTACCCTCTTTTTGTCAACCATGTTACCGCAGAAATCACAGATGCCCAGGTTCAGACAGCCTTTCCCCTGGTTGATTCCCAGGAAGTATGCAGACTCGGGGACGAGGTCGTAGATGCGAGGTGCTCTTTTGGCGAATGATTCCTTCTTCCCGGCTTCTCGCACCAGCTCGTCGCCTATCAGCTCGTTGAGCAACTTGGTGATGAACGGAACGCTGTATCCCAGCCGCTGGCAAAGTTCTGAGATGGTCTGTCCTCCCTGCAAGGCGAGTTGTTCCAGTACCTCTGCCTTGGCATTAGGCCTGCCCTTTTCTTTTAGGATATTGTTTAAGATTTGCTCTACCATAATAAATGTTCATGTGTTAATGTTGCAAAATTAAGCATTTTCGGGGAGATATAGATGAAAAGGGTTGGCAATCCCTTTGAAATTTAATATTTTTTGCTAAAACGGTATCAAATTGCTCTAATCTTGGCCTAATAATTAATTCTGTTTTCATCTAAGTTGTGTATAACTAAATGTGCTTGCTGGGGCAGACCAGGTGCGGAGCAAATATATCTCTGCTGCCGTTTATTAAAAATAGAAATTAAAAGAATTAGGATTAGGGAAAGTGGTGTAATAAATAATTTAAGTTTAATTAAACGTGTCCATAAAGTAATTAAGTGTAATGCAAAACGAATAATAGATTAATTAATATGTGATTATTGTATATTAAAATGAAAAATAATAGCTGATTAATATAATTTAACGAAATAATTCATTGTGGATTCAATATTAAAGCATATCTTTGCCACGTCAAATGACATAATTAATAACTTTAACTAAATTTGTTTATGGCAACAGGCTTAAAATCTATTAGCTTAGCCCTGCTACTTGGGGGGGGCAGGAGGTATAGCACCGCTTTACGCAAGTTCTATCGCCGGTATGTCTGTGCAGAAAGCACAGCAAGGAAGCAAGACTTGTTCGGGTATTGTCACGGATGACCTGGGGGAGCCGGTCATCGGTGCATCGGTCTTGGTCAAGGGAACGACCAAGGGAGCGGTCACCGACCTTGATGGTAAGTTCTCCTTTGAGGAAGCCAAGGTGGGTGACGTGTTGGTTATCTCGTACATTGGTCTCAATCCTGTAGAGGTGAAATGGAACGGAACTCCGCTCACGGTAACTCTGAAGGAGGATGCCCAAACTTTGGGTGAGGTCGTTGTTACGGGTTATGGCGGTCAGCAGAAACGCGCCACATTGACCACGGCCATCTCAAAGATGGACAACAAGGTACTGGAGAAGGCTGCGGTCAGCAACGTAGGAAATGCCTTGCAGGGTACGGTGACGGGTCTCCGTGTCATCAGTGAATCGGGTCAGCCAGGCGCAAGTCCAACGATTACCTTGCGTGGTGGTGCTTCCATCACAGGTGACAACAACGGAGCCCTGATTGTTGTCGACGGCATCGTGCGTGAGAGCCTCAGCGACATCAATCCGTCTGACATTGAGTCGGTGCAGGTGTTGAAGGATGCCGCCTCCACGGCAATCTATGGTGCCCGTGCCAATGGTGGTGTCATCTTGATACAGACCAAGAGCGGAAAGGCTGGCAAGACAAGCGTCAACTACAAGGCAAAGCTGGGTGTGAACTTCACTCGCTACGGCTACGATTTCTGCAATGCTCATGATTACATCTATTACAACCGATTGGGTTACAAGCGTTATGCGAACAATGCGAATGCTGGAGCGGTAGATAACCAGGCTGGTTATGGTGTGGGTAACAAGTTGATAGACTTGAAATACCTTGATGATACCACCCAGGATCTTGTGAACCAGGGATGGCAGGTGATGGATGACCCCTACTATGAGGGTAAGAAACTCCTCTACAAGGATTACAGCGGTCAGATTGACGATGCAGCTTTCCGTGACGTGTCCCTGACCCAAGACCATTACCTGAGCCTTAGCGGTGGTAATGACAAAGGCACCTTTGCCGCAAGTCTTGGTTACTACAACGAGGATGGTTCGGTGAAGGGTACAGGCTATAAGCGTTTCAATGGTTCGCTCAACGGCTCCTACTGGGTTCTTCCTTTCCTCAACGTCAAGGCAGGTACCACTTACAGCTGGGCTCAGCAACCCACGTTGTGGATCGGCACCTTCGAGTTCTTCTACCGTACTCGTTCGCAGCGTCCTACCTGGAACCCTTGGTTGGAGGACGGCTCTCCAGCCTCTGGCTGGGGAACAGGCGACGGCAATCCAGCCTATTATCGCACTCGCCTGACCAGTAGCGACGGTACACGTAAGCAGACCTACAACTTAGGCTTTGACCTGAATATCATTCCGAAGAAATTGGTACTCAGTGCCAACTCCTCCTTGTACCACTATGACTATCAGTACGAGAGTTTCAACAAGGCTTACCAGACACAGACTTCCTCCACGGAGAACCGCACCCGTCAGGCTTATGCCAATATCAGTCGCTTCACGCAAGTGCAGGTAAGCGGTACGTTGAACTACCACGACACCTTTGCGGAGAATCACAATGTGGATGTCATGGTGGGTGGTGAGTATTTCGACTACCATTACTTCAACTTCAATGCCACCACGCAGAACTCGCCATTCGATGCCATCACTACGCTGAATGTAGGTGCCGACCGTACCTCGACGAGCAGTTCGAAGACAAGATACCGCATTGCCTCATTCTTTGGTCGTGCGAACTATGACTATAAGCAGAAGTATCTGTTCTCTTTCACTTACCGCTATGACGGTATCTCTAAGCTGAAGGACAACCGTTGGGGCTTCTTCCCCGGCGTGTCAGTAGGCTGGAATATCATGGAGGAGGATTTTTGGAAAAACTCCAAGATTTCCAATGCCATCAGCAACTTGAAGCCACGCGTAAGCTATGGTGTCAATGGTAATGTGAATGGTATCGGCAACTTCGATATCTATGGACTTTACAAGCAGATTGACTCAAAAACTTACAATGGATCAACGGGTTATTATAACTCCACATTGACCAACACTGCACTTAAATGGGAGCAGAGTAAGTCTTTTGAGGCAGGTCTTGACATTGGTTTCTTCAAGAACCGTCTGAGTTTCATTCTTGATTACTATAACCGTACCACCAGCAACCTGCTTACGGATGTCAGCCTGCCTGGCTATACGGGATTCAGCAGCATGAAGACCAACCTCGGTAAGTTGCGTAACTCAGGCTTTGAGATGGAGGTGCGAGCCAACATCATCAACAGCAAGGACTTCAAGTGGGAAATGACTGCAAACCTCACATCCGTGGCCAATAAGGTACTCCAGTTGCCGAGCAGCGACAAGCCCTATAACCAGATTGGAGGTTATGAGGTGGCAGCAGGCAAAGTAGATGCTAATGGCAACACGCCGACCCAGTGGATTGGCGGCTACCGTGAGGGTGGCAAACTCGGAGATTTGGTGGGCTACAGGCAGCAGCATATCTTCAAGGATTGGGATGACATCAAGGCGAACGCCAACAACCGCATTGATGACATTGCTAACCTCTATGGACCGGGAATGGCTGACCAAATCAATCCAAGCACAGGTAAGACCTACAAGGAGTCTACCGGATGGAAACCCATCGAGCCGGGTGACGTATGCTGGGAAGACGTGAATGGTGACGGGCACATCAGCCAGCTCGACCGTGTGGTCGTGGGCAATATCTTCCCGAAGGTGACAGGTGGTTTCACCACAACCATTGGTTATAAGAACGTATCTCTCTATGCTCGTTTCGACTACTCTCTGGGGCACACTATCTACAACGACCTCAAGGCTCGTTCCTTGGGACAGTATCAGGGACAGTTTAACATCATAACCAAGGTGAAGGACACATGGTCGGAGACCAATACAGACTCAGATCTGCCAGTGTTCACTTATGCAGACCAGTTGAACAAGAAGAACATCACGCGTGAGAACAATGGCTACACAGCCGCCAACGGCAACAGTTCTCGCTTCTACGAGAAGGGTGACTATCTGGCTTTGCGTGAAATCACTCTTAACTGGAACCTGCCAAAGGGTTGGATCAGCAAAGTGGGAATAGAGAATGCCTCAGTCTATGTGACAGGACAGAATCTGTTCTACATCACAGGCTATGATGGAGCATCTCCAGAGCCAGCAGCCTACAGTGATTATGGTTCAGGCATCGACAACGGTCGTTACCCGACACCGCGCACCTTACTTTTCGGTTTATCAGTAACATTCTAAAATTTGACGACAATGAAAAAGTTTTTAGCATATCTTGCAGCAGGATGTATGGCCTTGTCGGTGACAAGCTGTCTTGATGTAGAACCAGAGAGCGAAATCACCGATGCGGGCTATTGGAATGAGTCTGGTCAGTTCAGTGCTTCCAATACAGGACTACAGGGTATCCTGCGTGAACGCAGCTTCACTCTTTATGAGTGGGGAGAGATGCGTTCCAACATTTATTCGGGCACTCCCTTCAGTGGTGAGGCTCCCAGTGGTTATATGGAACTGTGGAACAATCTCTTGAGTGCCTCGAATCCAATCATCAGCAACTTCGGTTCTTGCTATACGCTTATCAACCAAATCAACCTGATGATTGCCAATACGGAGGCCACTGACCTCTTGGACGAGAGTGCCAAGGGCAATTATCTTGGCTCGGCATACGGTATGCGTGCGTTCATGTATTTCCAGTTGCTCCGCACCTATGGAGATGTAATCTTGATGCTCGACTACACCAAGGGCAATAGTGTTGATATTGGCAACATGGGTAAGGCTGCTTCTTCGGGCGCAGACGTAATGGCGCAGATAAAGAAAGACATTGCCGCTTCCGAGACTGCCTACGCAAACAATTACAAGTTCACGAATGGCAGAAACTATTGGTCTTTGGCTGCCACAGAGATGTTGAAGGGTGAGGTTTACCTTTGGAGCGGTCGCCAGATGAGTGGCGGTGATGCAGACTATCAGGTGGCGAAGGCCGCTTATGAAAATGTGAAGAATGCAGACGTGGCTTTGTTGGATGATTTCACCCAAGTCTTTGCCTTCAATAACAAGAGCAATTCGGAAATCATCTTTGCCATCTATAATGACAAGGATGAATACACTATGTGGAACGACATTTACCGCCAGACACTGGTGATGAACCAACAGTTCATGAGCAACTATTATGAGGCTGATGGAACGGCATTGAGCCAATCCGAGATGAAGGATATGAACGGTGTGATGCGTGTGTCCCTCAATGACAAGTTGTGGAAGCAACTCTATCGTGATGGAGACACTCGCAAGACGGGTAGCCTGAAGGACATCTACGGCATGGGCAGTGACGGCAATCTCACTTTTGTTGGCAACATCGCTTATAAGTTCAAGGGAACATTGGTGTCGGGTTCTTCTACCCGTTCTTTCATAGACGACTATCCCATCTATCGCTATGCCGATTGTTTGCTCGGTTTGGCAGAGGCAAAGGTTCTTTTGGGGGAGGATCCTTCCACGGAGATCAATGAGGTGAGAAAACGTGCTTACGGCGAGGAATACTTCAATGCGCATCAAGCAGAAGTGGCTTATCCGAACGACACGTATGCATCTTTCTATGATGGTAACACTTTTGTGGGAAGCGATGCAGATGGCATAGAAGCCGTACTGAAGGAAAGGTGTCGCGAGTTCCTCTTCGAGGGTAAGCGCTGGCATGACCTTCGCTTGATGGGTGCTGAGTATGTCACTAAGTATTCCACCGCCAGTAAGGACAAGCAGCTTTGGCCCATCGACGAGAATACCCTTGGCTTGAATGGCGAACTGAATCAGACTCCAGGATATTAAGTTTTGTTATTATTAGTCGATGCCTGAGAAGGCAAATAATTGTGATTTGAAAACGGAAGAAGAGGAAACGCCCTCTTCTTCCTTATATTAACCCTGGGAAATATAATAAAATGTGGATTTTCACGTTTTATACATATATTACCTTTAACTGAACAATAACTTAAACCTACACAAAATAATGAAGAATAGGAAATATTATCCTTGGCTGGTTGTGGCACTCCTTTGGGTTGTGGCACTCCTTAATTACATGGATCGGCAGATGCTCTCCACGATGCAGGGAGCGATGAGGGTGGATATTGAGGAACTGAACCAGGCTGAGGCTTTCGGGGCATTGATGGCCGTGTTCCTTTGGGTCTATGGCGTTGTGAGTCCGTTTGCCGGTGTGGTGGCAGACCGCATCAGCAGGAAGAGGCTTGTTGTGGGCAGCTTGTTTGTATGGTCGGCGGTGACCTTCCTGATGGGTTATGCCACCAATTTCCACCAGCTCTATTGGCTTCGAGCCTTGATGGGCATCAGTGAGGCACTTTATATTCCCTCTGCCCTGTCATTGATTGCCGACTGGCACGAGGGCAAGTCGAGGTCTTTGGCGATAGGTGTCCACATGACGGGTTTGTATGTGGGACAGGCAATCGGTGGCTTTGGTGCCACTGTGGCGGCTATGTTTTCTTGGCACTCCACATTCCATTGGTTTGGCATCATTGGTATCGTATATTCCATCGTGTTGGCCTTGTTGCTGCATGACAAGGAGGTGTGCCACGACCAAATGGAGGTCAAGACCTCGCCCACGAAGGAAAACGTCTTCAAAGGTCTCTCTGTGGTGTTGTCCACTTGGGCATTCTGGGTCATCCTGATTTATTTTGCCGCCCCGAGTCTGCCGGGTTGGGCCACCAAGAACTGGCTGCCTACTTTGTTTGCAAGTAGTTTGGGAATACCGATGTCGCAAGCTGGTCCAATGTCTACGATTACGATAGCAGTGTCTTCGTTCTTCGGAGTTCTATTCGGTGGTTACCTTTCAGACAGATGGGTGCAGAGAAATATCCGGGGGCGTGTCTATACCAGCGCCATAGGCTTAGGCATGACCATTCCGGCGCTCTTCCTCCTTGGCTTTGGACATAGTTTGCCAGCTGTGGTGGGGGCTGGATTGTTGTTTGGCGTTGGTTATGGAATGTTCGATGCCAACAACATGCCCATCCTCTGTCAGATTATCTCTGCCAAGTACAGGGCTACAGCGTATGGCATCATGAATATGGTAGGAGTCTTTGCCGGAGCACTGGTCACGCAGGTATTGGGCAAGTGGACTGATGGTGGTAATTTAGGGCTTGGCTTTGCCTTGTTGGGCATTGTGGTGATTGTGGCACTGACTTTGCAGTTGGTGTTCTTGAAGCCAAAGACTGACAATTTGGAGTAAGCTCGGTCTTCTTATATAAAAAAGTCATTATAACAATGTTAGAATAGTAATCAAATAACAAAAATACTCATTATGGAAAAGATTATCGGATTGATTGACGCTCCCTTTACTCCTTTTTACAGTAATGGAGACGTAAACTTGGAACCCATTGAGACGTATGCCAAGATGTTGCAGAAGAATGGTCTCAAAGGTGTATTCATCAACGGATCCTCCGGTGAAGGCTATATGCTGACCACGGAGGAGCGCATGAAATTGGCGGAGAGATGGATGGAAGTGGCCCCCGAGGGGTTTAAGGTCATTGTTCATGTGGGTAGTTGCTGTCTCCGTGAGAGCCGTCGTCTGGCTGAGCATGCCCAGAAGTTGGGCGTGTGGGGCATTGGCTCTATGGCTCCTCCGTTCCCTCACATCGCTCACATTGAGGAACTTGTGAAATATTGCGAGGAGATTGCCTCTGCCGCTCCCGAGCTTCCTTTCTATTACTATCATATACCCGCTTTCAATGGCGCCTACCTGCCCATGCTTGATCTGTTGAAAGCCGTAGATGGGCGTATCCCTAATTTTGCGGGTATCAAGTATACCTTTGAGAGCCTGTATGAGTACAACCAGTGTCGCCTGTATAAGGACGGCAAGTATGATATGCTCCATGGGCAGGACGAGACCATTCTTCCCAGCTTGGCACAGGGTGGTGCCAAGGGTGGTATCGGCGGTACCACCAACTACAATGGACGGGAACTGGTCGGTATCATTGATGCCTGGAACAAGGGTGACATCGAGACGGCAAGGGAGAAGCAGAACTTTGCCCAGGAGGTGATCAATGTTATCTGCCATTATCGTGGTAACATCGTGGGTGGAAAGCGCATCATGAAGTTGATGGGTTTTGACTTGGGTCCCAACCGCGTGCCTTTCCGTAACATGACCGATGAGGAAGAGGTTGCCATGAGGAAGGAATTGGAGGACATTGGGTTCTTTGAGCGTTGCAATCAGTTTTAACTTGTCAAGAATATAACTATGGACATAAAAGGCTACATCAACCAATGGGCAATGTCCTACAAGACAGATCTGACAGAGAACATCATGCCTTTCTGGATGGAGCATGGGTGGGACCGTGAGCATGGCGGAGTATATACTTGTGTTGACCGGGATGGAAGCTTGATGGATTCCACGAAGTCTGTATGGTTCCAGGGACGATTCGCCTTTGTCTGTGCCTATGCCTACAATCATGTGGAGAAGAACCAAGAGTGGCTGGATGCGGCAAAGAGTGCCATCGATTTCATCGAGAAGTATTGCTTTGATGATGATGGACATATGTATTTTTCCATTACTGCCGACGGGCATCCCCTTCGCAAGCGTCGTTATGTGTTCTCCGAGACTTTTGCTTCCATTGCCATGTCTGAATATGCCTTGGCGACTGGCGAGCAGCAATATGCTGAGCGTGCCTTGGAAATCTTCAAGTACACTCAGCGGATGCTGACCACTCCGGGTTTCCTTGAGCCGAAGTTCGAGGAGACAGTTCAACTGCAAGGACATAGCATCGTCATGATTCTCATCAATGTGGGCTCTTGTATCCGTAAAGTCATCAGTGACCCCAAGTTGACGGAGCAGATTGACGAGTCCATCGAAAAACTGAGGAAGTATTTCATCCATCCGGAGTTCAAGTGCCTGCTGGAGAGTGTTGGCATGAATGGCGAGTTCATCGATACCAATATGACGCGAACCATCAATCCTGGTCATTGCATCGAGACTTCATGGTTCTTGATGGAGGAGGCAAAGTATAGGGATTGGGACAAGCCACTCCTCGACCTTGCTTTGCAGATCTTCGACTGGTCGTGGGACTGGGGATGGGACAAGCAGTACGGCGGTATCATCAACTTCCGCGACTGTCGCAATCTTCCACCACAGGACTATTCCCAGGATATGAAATTCTGGTGGCCCCAGTGTGAGACCATCATCGCCTCGCTTTATGCTTATCTTGCCACTGGCGATGATGAGTATATCTACAAGCATCAACGCATCAGTGAGTGGACTTATGCCCATTTCCCAGACAAGCAATATGGTGAATGGTATGGCTATCTGCATCGTGATGGAACGGTGGCTCAGCCAGCCAAGGGTAACCTCTACAAGGGTCCGTTCCATATCCCTCGCATGATGGTGAAGAGTTATTCGCTATGTCAGGAGATTCTCAATAAATAAGATAGGAAAAGATGAACAAAGATTTTGATTTGTCGGTGTCCAATTATGGTACTGCCAAGAAGCACCGTTATGAGATTGCCATTCTCCCTTGGGGAGCTACCGAGCCGCATAATCAACATTTGCCTTACTTGACCGACTGCATCCTTTCGCATGACATTGCCGTTGATGCTGCCGTCAAGCTCTTTGACAAGCACCAGGTCTACAGTATGGTGATGCCGTCGGTGACCATGGGAGCGCAGAATCCCGGACAGCGTGAGTTGGCATTCTGCATACACACGAGGTACGAGACCCAAAGGTCAATCCTGGGCGACATCGTTGCTTCGCTGTATACGCAAGGAATCAGGAAACTGCTGATTATAAGTGGACATGGCGGCAACTGTTTCAAGAACATGATTCGGGATCTCACTGCCGACTATCCCGATTTCATCATTGCAGCAAGTGAGTGGTTCAAGATGTGTCCTTCTAAGGACTATTTTGACCAACCTGGCGATCATGCCGATGAGTCGGAAACGTCTGTCATGATGTACTATCATCCCGAGTTGGTCAACTTGAATGAAGCGGGAGAGGGGGACTCAAAGGAATTTCGTATCAAGGAATTGAGGGAAGGCAAGGTGTGGATTCCACGCAATTGGTCATTAGTGACCTCAGACACAGGCATCGGCAACCCCAAGTTGTCTACTGCAGAAAAGGGAAAACTGTTTGCCGAGGCTGTTGTTGATAAGTACGTTGACTTTCTTGCGCAGTTCGCACTTGTGCAAAATAATGCAGACTTGTATGAATCATAGATGGATAAATATGTTCATGCCGTTGTTGACTGTTTGCTTTTTGCAGTCAATTAAGGCGCAGACCTCGTATACTATAAAGACTGTGGCTGGCTTCCCTTCTGGGGAGGCTGGCTATAGCCTTGGTGTCTCTGCCTGTTATGCGGGAATGATAGATGATTGGCTTGTTGTTGCAGGAGGATGTAATTTCCCAGAAATTGGCAAGAAGAAATACTATGCTGGCATCTATGCAGCCAAGGCTTCTGCTGATACCTTGGACTGGAAACTTGTGGGCTGTTTGCCCGAGCCTGCTGCGTATGGTGGTGTTGTTGCTTTGGGCGACAGCTTGATTTTTGTGGGTGGTAACAATAGTGAACATAGTCTGAATACTGTGCTTAGTATCCGACTGGATGATAGTAAGGGCAAGGCCATCATGAGATTGCTGCCGTCTTTGCCCTGTACGGTTGACAATATGGCTGTGACATGGATGGACGGATATGCCTATGTGTTGGGTGGTAACCAAGCCGGAAAGGCTTCCTCTGCATTATGGTGTTGGAACGTCGGTGGTAAAAAGGGCTGGGAATGTTTGCCTTCGATACCGGACAATCCTCGCGTCCAACCAGTCTGTGTGGCAAATGGAGGCAAATTGTATACTTGGGGTGGCTTCTTTGCCAATGGCTTGAAAAGTGTAGTTGCTACGGACGGCTACTGCTATGATGTCATTAGTAGGACATGGACGGAAATAGCCCCTCCTACAGACTCCATCGGTGATTCACTCACGTTGACGGGTGGGATTGCTGTCCATGCTGGCCCCGCTTTTTTATGCTTGGGAGGAGTCAACAAGGAAATCTTTTGGGATGCCATTAGCGACAGTTACCGACTTGTGAGAAAAGGGGACTATCTACAGAAAGCCCCCAGTTGGTATCGGTTCAATGGCTACCTATTGCAATTTGACCTTGGACGTGAGGAATGGAACATCCTTCCCTCCTATGACAAGCGACTGGCCAGGGCGGGCGCACAACTGGTACGATGGAATGACAAGTTCTTTTATGTTGGTGGTGAAATTAAACCTGGAGTGAGAACTTCTGAGATAATGCTACTTTGTCCGAAATGAACTTTAACAATCCGATTAGATAACGTATTGTCCGACCGTAGGGATACTAAGTTGCGCCTGTAGTCCCATGGCATGTAAGACACGAGAGATTGTATTTAGCGTAAGGCTTTTTCCACTCTCTATCTTTGAAATTTGACCTTTCTTCACACCGATAAGATTTCCCAATTGCTCTTGGGTGAGTTTCTTGTGTCTACGCACTTTCTTGATAGCCTCGCCTATTAAGAAAGTATTAAACTCATCTTCAAACTCATCTCTGTGCGGAGTGCCCATTTTGCCTATATGCTTATCAAGCATCTCGTCTTCTGTATAAAATTTTATTTCTTCCATAGTTATTTTCCTCTTTGCTTAAAATATATTGCCATGATTTCTTCTGCTCGTTTTATCTGCGGTCTTGGAGTCTTTTGTTCTTTCTTAACAAATCCGTGAGTGGCAATTACCAACGAATTTGTTGTTGTATCCCAAAATGCCAATAGACGATACTGTATTCCATCATATTTTGTTCTAAACTCCCAAATATCGGTACCATCTAACTTTTTGAAAAGTTTTGGATCAATCACATACTTGGACTTTCGGATATTGTACAATATCTTATCTTTCGCTTTCTGAGGAAGAGAGTCTAAGAATTCATCAGCCTCATTGGTATATATAACTCTAAACCTTTCATGCATAATTGAAATAATCAAATCTTTGCGCAAATTTAGCAAAAAGAATCTATATATGAAAACTTTATGCAGAGAATAACATTATTTAATACAAATTCAATGGACATTAGTGGCAGAGTAATCTTTACTGCGACAAATGGCTTAATTATGTTGGGGAAATATTTGGCAGAATGGATAAATTCCCTTATCTTTGTCGGCAGATTTGAATTCAAAAGAAACAGCTATGGTACAGACGGTAAAGGAGGTTCCCTACGGAGTGTCGGATTTCCGGACGATGGTGGAACAAAACTTGTATTATGTGGACAAGACCATGTATATTCCCGAGTTGGAGAAGCAGGCTCGATACCTCATCTTCATCCGGCCCCGTCGTTTCGGTAAAAGTCTCTTCTTGGGGATGCTCCATGCCTACTATGATTGCCGCACCAAGGACAAGTTCCAGCAGTGGTTTGGCAATCTCTGGATTGGCAAGCACCCTACGCCTACGCAGGGAAGGTACCAAGTGCTGAACCTCGACTTCTCAATGGTGGGGGGAAATGTCGAGAACCTGGAGGAGAAGTTCAACACTTATTGTTGCATTTGCCTCAATGACTTTATGGACAGGTATGCAGATTTGTATCCAGAAGATACAAAAAAGGAATTTTATGCTTGTCGTGATGCTGGCGGGAAATTGGCAACCTTGAGCCGGAAGGCACAGACCTTGCGCTATCCCCTCTATCTCATCATCGACGAGTATGACAATTTTACCAATACCGTTCTCAACGAACAGGGGGAGAAGGTGTATTGGGCGATCACTCATGCCGAGGGTTTCTATCGTGACATCTTCAAGAAGTTCAAGGGCACGTTTGAGCGTATCTTTATCACGGGCGTCAGTCCTGTGACCCTTGATGACGTGACGAGCGGTTTCAATATCGGATGGCACATCTCCACCAAGCCCGAATTCAACCAGATGCTCGGTTTCTCTACGGAGGACGTACACGATATCTTCAATTATTACAAGAGTACAGGAGAGGTGCGCGCGGATTGCGATGTGGATGCGGTCGTCAACGAGATGAAACCTTGGTACGACAACTATTGCTTTTCGGAAGATGCATTCCTGACACAGAGCAAGATGTTCAACTGCGACATGGTGATTTACTACCTTCGCAACTACATGAGCCGTGGTGAGGCACCGAGGGAAATGATTGACCCCAACACCCGAACCGACTACGGCAAGATGAAGAAACTCCTGCAGCTGGACCAGATGGACGGCGACCGCAAGGGCGTGATCCGTACCATTGCTGAGAAGGGGGAGATAGTGGGCAATCTCATCACCACCTTCCCCGCCCATGAGATTACAAAGCCTGAGGTGTTCCCGAGCCTGCTGTTCTATTACGGTATGCTGACCATCAAGGGCATATTGGGCAGCCAACTCATCCTTGGCATCCCCAACAACAACGTGCGCAAGCAGTATTATGGTTTCCTGCTCGACGAATATCAGGAGGTGAGATACGTCAACACCAACGAGCTGGTGACAATGTACACCTATATGGCATTCGACGGGAAGTGGCGAGAGGCTTTGGAACACATGGCGGATGCCTACGAGAAGGTGTCCTCCGTGCGCGACGGCATTGAGGCGGAACGCAATATGCAGGGCTTCTTCATGGCGTATCTCAATCTGAACCCTTATTATTATACAGCACCGGAGCTGGAGCTAAGCCATGGTTATTGCGACTTCTTCCTCTTGCCCGACCTGACTCATTATCCCACCAAGCACAGTTATATCCTGGAATTGAAACTGATTCCTAAGAAGGAGAAGGGAATGACCAAGAAGGTGCATGAGGCGAAGATTCTGGAGCAATGGGAGGAGGCGAAAGCCCAAATCTTCCGCTACGCCGCAGCTCCCAGGGTGGAGGCTTTGCGTCAGGGCACCCAGTTGCACAAGATTATCATGCAGTTTGACGGTTGGAAGCTGAAGCGAATGGAAGAAGTGTGATTTAACGCCCTGTCATCGCTTGGCGAGCCATCTGCGGACGGGGATGTCATAGAACCTCAGACACAGCCATGCCACGACGATGGATACTGCGCAGGTGACGAGCGCTTCGGGCCATGTCTCGCCAAGCGTGAAGAGCTGCTTGTCGATGAGCCAGGCATAGAAGTAGTACATGAACGGATAATGCACGATGTAGAGGGGGAAGGAAATGTCGCCCAAGAAGTTGCAGACGCGCGTGCTGAAGCGGTCGGTTGTCATGCCCGACGCTCCCACCCATACGATGAGGGGGAAGACGAAGATGATGCACGCAGCCTCGAAGATGCCGTTGAGGCAGAGGGTGCCGTTGCCCTCAATGTAGGGTACATGGAGCAGCAGGAGCAGCAGGAAGGAACAGATCCAGAATGCGCCCTTCACTGCGATGGGCTTGAAGATGCGAGAGAGGAACATGCCGATGGTGAAGGGGCAGAGCATGCGGAGCAGTCCACCGGCAAAGTTGAGTCCATCGAGCGTCCATCCCACGCCAAACATCCCGTAACCCGAAGGGTCTGTAATGGTGAAGCAAGCCAATGCCACGGAGAGCACCGCCGCCAGGATGCCGAGGTTCCTCGTGGAC
This sequence comes from Subdoligranulum sp. APC924/74, assembly GCA_963600595.1. Classification (GTDB taxonomy): domain Bacteria; phylum Bacteroidota; class Bacteroidia; order Bacteroidales; family Bacteroidaceae; genus Prevotella. Next base: position 33,029 of record CAVCCB010000009.1, read on the forward strand.
AGCCGGCGGAGGAAGAGGGCGTAGAGAATGTTGCCGATGTACTCGAAGAACAGCGACCATGCCGGACCGTTCAACGGGTACATCTCGCCGTTGCCCCTCACCTCATAGCTGCAGCCCGGCACTGCCGGTATCATGAGCATGGCGCAGAGCAGGGCAATCATCATCGCCGGGGTGGTGGCACGGGTCCCGTCCCACGTCACCGCTCCTTGCAGGATGAACATCACGAGCCCTATTACGGCTCCCATCACTACCATCGGGTGCAGTCGGATGAGACGGCGCTTGAAGAAGTTGCCTGTGCCCAAGGTCTTTCCCCAGCGGTCGTCGTAGGCGTAGCCGATGACAAATCCCGAGAGGATGAAGAAGAAATCCACTGCGAGGTAACCATGGTTCATCTCCTTGATGATGGCAGCCCCGGATCCAAACTGGTAACCTTCGAACACATGATACCAAACCACGAGCAATGCTGCCACGCCACGCAGTCCGTCGAGGAGGGCGTAATGGGGCTTGGTGTCGGCAAAGTTTGTAGTTGTTTGTAGATTGTTCATAATCTTGTTTACGTTATTCTTTGTTGTTTCTTTCGTTTTCTGCTAATCATTGTAAAACGTTTTTGTACCGCAAAGATAAGGCTTTTATTTGATTCTCCCAAATATTTTATGGGTAATTCTCTCCATGGGGCATATTTGTTATTTGTGTGGTTACTTGGTGATTTTTTTTCAGTACTTTAAGACTCCTCTGTCCCATCGTAACGCAGACTGTCTGACTGGGACAGTCTGGCTGTCTGATAGAGACAGACTGACAGTCGTAAACAGATTGACTTCTTTATGCCCACAGACATGACTTCGTTGATGTCTGCCAATAGTATGGTGAGTCTCCAACAACGATTTTGACCGCACACCGCACAAGGTGTAGCGTAACTTGCTGTGGTACAGTGATTTTGAACCTGTGCGGTGCTGCTTTCTCACCGCACGCACACCGCACTTGAACAGCACAAAATCGACCTCGTGCTGTCCAAGTGCTGTCTCCGTGCGGTCTTAGAATGAGACCGCACTCTGTAAGTGGTTGCATATTAGAATGTTATATTGCATTTGTGCGGTGTGCGGTCTATTTTGAAAATTATGATAGTACAGCAACTTCCCTGCTGAGGGCTTGTTTGGTGACTTCTTTTTCTTCGCAATTAGCTATACTCCCTCTTGTTTTACCCTCTCTCATATCCTTCGTAGTAGTACGAGAGTTCGATTCCCTTGAAGATGACTTCGCGGTCGTCCACTTGGTCGGTGAGGGCGGGCTGTAGCAGGAAGCGGAGCTCCAGGTCGTTAATGGGGCTTCGCTCCATCGCTTGCAGATACTGCTCCTTGCCCACCTTGCGCCAATCTACCACCATGCTCAGGTTCTTCCTCAGGATAAGGTCGAGCCAAATGCGAGTGGCTCTGCCGTTGCCCTCCATGAAGGGATGGGCCACGTTCATCTCCACATACTTGGCGATGATTTCCTCGAAGGTGGTCTCCGGCATCTTCTCTATCACGGGGAGGATGGCGTCGAGATAGAGGCTGTTGGCGAAGCGGAAGCCGCCCTTGGCAATGTTGAGCGTGCGAACCTTGCCGGCGAAGTCATAGAGACCGTCGAAGAGGTAACGGTGTATCTGGCACAACCCCTTGGCTGTGCCCACCTCCATCTTCCTGATGTCGCCCGACTCGAAGAGTCGTTCTGCCTTCTGGAGACTCAGTTCGTCGATGTTCTGCTTGCTGTTCTCAGTCATGATAATTGCTTTTCTTGCCATTGAATTTTTATTCCACGGACAAAGGTACGAATAATAATCGAGAATGGTGTGGTTTCTCTGGAAATCTTTTGAAAAGGAGAGTGTTTTCCTTCGCTTCGCCTTTTGCCGCAACGGAATTGTAACACGCATTATCGGCTTTTTCAAAGGCTTGTAACACGCCTGTCACATAATCCCCCTACCTTTGCACCCGAATTTTGTAATCGATATAAAAGAAGGAAATGAGAAAGAATGTTTTCAGGCTTT
>CAVCCB010000010.1:0-34783 GCA_963600595.1 Subdoligranulum sp. APC924/74
GTTTGTGGTACCCAAGTCAATTCCAATTACTTTTCCCATAATTATATCTTTTTTTTATTTTTATCGTTGTTAATAATGTTATTTATTTGCTATCTCTATTAACAAAGCATGTGCCAAGGGAAAAATGAGGGGATGAGGCTGACAAGCTGTCAGATAATGCTGACAGAAACAAAAGAGCCAAGAGGCAGAATGCGATACTTTTGTCGCATTTCTGCATCTTGGCTCCTATATATAAAATAAGGTGTAGCCTTATTTATCGTTCTTGGCTGCAAGAGCCTCGCGCACCTTAGCCTCCAACTCGTCGAGCAACTCGGGGTTGTCCTTGAGGAGAATCTTGCAGGCATCGGCACCCTGTCCAATCTTGGAACCATTGTAGCTGTACCAGCTTCCGCTCTTCTCGATGATGCCGAGGGATACGCCGAGGCCGAACACCTCGCCGGAGCGGCTGATGCCTTCGCCAAACATGATGTCGAACTCAGCCTTGCGGAAAGGAGGCGCCACCTTGTTCTTCACCACCTTCACGCGCACCAAGTTTCCGACTACCTCGTCGCCGTCCTTGATGGCTGTTGCCTTGCGGATGTCCAGACGAACGGAAGCATAGAACTTCAAGGCGTTACCGCCCGTGGTGGTCTCTGGGTTGCCGAACATCACGCCAATCTTCTCACGAAGCTGGTTGATGAAGATGCAGGTGGTGTTGGTCTTGCTGATGGTGGAGGTGAGCTTGCGCAGAGCCTGGCTCATCAAGCGGGCCTGCAGACCCACCACGTTTTCGCCCATGTCGCCTTCGATTTCCTTCTTGGGAGTCAAGGCTGCCACGGAGTCGATGACCACGATGTCAACGGCAGCTGAACTGATCAGTTGGTCGGCTATCTGAAGAGCCTGCTCACCGTTGTCGGGCTGTGAAATCCACAGGTTATCTACATCCACACCGAGCTTGGCGGCATAGAAGCGGTCGAAGGCGTGCTCTGCGTCGATGAAGGCAGCAATGCCGCCTGCCTTCTGTGCCTCTGCGATGGCATGGATGGCGAGGGTGGTCTTACCTGAAGACTCTGGGCCATAGATTTCGATGATACGTCCCTTGGGGTAACCGCCTACGCCGAGGGCGTTGTCGAGGGCGATGCTACCCGTGGGAATCACCTCGATGTTCTCCACATGCTCGTCGCCGAGCTTCATGATGGAGCCTTTGCCGAAGTCTTTCTCTATCTTCGCCATGGCTGCCTGCAGGGCTTTCAGTTTGCCCTCATTGGGATTCAAGGTTCCCTCCTGTATTTCTTTTGCCATTTTCTTTGTTTTTTGAATTTATATTGAGTTTAGAAGTTAAGGGAAAAGGGGAGTTAAAGAAGTTAAGGGAAGTTAGAGAAGTTAAGGGACAAATGCCTTCGTTCTTCACTCTTGTGGCGTATGCCTTTTTTACCTTTTTACTTTTTTACCCTTTTACCTTTAGTCGATTTCCAAGTCTCCGTCAAACACCTCGTTCCAGGGCAGTCCCTGCTTGTTGAGCTGCTCCATGAATGGGTCTGGGTCGAACTCCTCTACGTTCCATACGCCAGGCTTCTTCCAGATGCCCTTCACGAACATCATGGCACCGATCATGGCAGGAACGCCGGTGGTGTAGCTCACGCCCTGCATGCCCGTCTCGTTGTAGGCATCCTGGTGCTTGCAGTTGTTATATATATAATAGGTGTGCTCCTTGCCGTCCTTCTTGCCACGGATGCGGCAACCGATGGAGGTTTCGCCGTCGTAGTTCTCACCGAGATCCTGTGGGTTAGGCAATACGGCTTTCAAGAACTGCAATGGAACAATCTTCACCTTGGCGGTCTTGCCCGACCCGTCGGCCAAAGGAGCCTCGTATTCGATTTCGTCGATGCGGCTCATGCCGAGGTTCTGGATGCAGTCGAGGTAGGTGAGGTATTGCTGGCCGAAGGTCATCCAGAAGCGAGCCTCCTTGAGGGTAGGGTAGTTCTTCACCAAGCTCTCCAGTTCCTCGTGGTGCATCAGATAGCTCTCGCGAGGACCGATGTTGGGGTAGGTGAGAGGCTTGTGGATGGACAGAGGGTCGGTCTCGATCCATTCGCCGTCCTTGTACCAGAGACCTTTCTGGGTAATCTCGCGGATGTTGATCTCGGGGTTGAAGTTGGTGGCGAAAGCCTTGTGGTGGTTGCCGGCGTTGCAGTCCACGATGTCGAGCACCTCGATTTCGTCGAAGTGGTGCTTGGCGGCGTAGGCGGTATAGATGCCAGAAACGCCCGGGTCGAAGCCGCAACCGAGGATGGCGCAGAGACCTGCCTTCTCAAACTTGTCCTTGTAAGCCCACTGCCATGAGTACTCGAAGTGGGCCTCGTCTTTCGGCTCGTAGTTGGCGGTGTCGAGATAGTTGCATCCGCAAGCCAGACAGGCGTCCATGATGGTGAGATCCTGGTAGGGCAGGGCGAGGTTGATGACCAGCTCCGGCTTGTAGCTGTTGAAGAGCGCCTTCAACTGCTCCACGTCGTCGGCATCCACCTGTGCCGTCTGGATATCCATCTTGTAGCCCTTGTCGTGAATAGACTTCACCAGCTGGTCGCATTTCTCCTTGCGGCGGCTGGCAATCATGAACTCAGTGAATACGTCCTGGTTCTGGACAATCTTGAAGGCTGCCACGGTAGCCACGCCACCTGCGCCAATCATAAGTACTCTACTCATTTCCTATTTTTAGTGTTAAATGTTTATTCTTTAAGAGGAGTAAAAGGAGTTAAAGGAGTTAAAGGAGTTAAGACAATAGCTTTTGTGGCGCATGCCTCTTTTTACCTTTTTCCTTTTTTACCTTTATAATTCGTTTGCCGAGATGCCCAGGGCGTTCATCAGCGAATAGCCGAGGATTTCCTGGCGGAAGTTGCCGCCGGGCAGGGGCTGCATGGCGAAGAGGGTGATGCGCTTCTCGTCGTCCACTTTGCGGAGCATGTCGCGCAATTGGTCGTAGGCATCGCCGTCCTCCGAGTTGGGGATGATCATCACGCGCTTCACTTCCTTGGCGTTGCACACCGTGCGTGCCACGTCGATGAGGAAATCATCCTTTCCCACCATCTTTTCTTCCGTGGGATAGGAGGCGAGGATGAACTCGCCCAACTTCTCGTCCTTGAAAGCCTGTGCGTTCAAGTCCTGCTCATAGTTGCAAGGGCGGAAGTTCTTCATTGCCATCGACTGTTTGTCGTGGATGAGCACCACCTGTGTCTCGTGGTCGCCCTCCCGAAGACCTCCGTCGAGGGCTACGCATACAGCCCATTGCGCCATGTCGGCAGGCTGGATGCGCCGGTTGATCATGCGCTCAAAGTTGACGATGAGGTCGAATGCCACCTTGTCGATGTAGTCGGCATCGGCGATGATGACATTCTCGCTCCATTTGATGTTGTTTGTGTCTAATGCATTCATGCCACAAAGATACGTATAAAAATCGTAATTTTCCTATCCGAAAGCTATAAAATAACATAAAATAGCATTTGCGCAATAAAACCTGCCTATATTAAGCATGCGATACTGTCTGGCAATTTTCTTCTCATTCGTCCACCACTGAGAGGGGCGTGCCTTCTTGTGAAAGGTAGAAGACGTAGACCTCGGCAGGCTCGTCACCGCGGTTCTCACCGTGATGTACTGTCCCAACCGTCTCCACCACCGCTTCGCCTTGTTTTACTGTTTTCTCCTTCTGGTCAGACTCTCTCACAAGGGTGAGCTGCCCCTTGGTGACCACGCCGTATGACATCACGTCGTGATGGTGCTTGGGCAGGGAACAGTGGGGCGGCAAGATTACCTTGAGCACACGCAGTTCCGGTTTCCCCACTAAGTAGTCGGGCAGTTGCGCACCATCCCAACTTTGGGATGTCTTAAGTAATTCCACACTTTGGACCTTTGCTCCCTCGTTAGTCATCGCCTTGCTGGCGCACGAGGTCAGCGACCCTGTTATTCCTGTCACAGCCATCATGGCGACGGCGAAATACTTGATATTCTTCATTTTTGTAAAATAAATGGCAATTTAAGATAGTTTGCGGTTGAGGATTCATTGTCCGCTGCTTTTCTCCAGGAACGCCTCGATGTCCTTCTGTATCTTCAAGAACTCGGGAGAGAACTGGTAGCAGGTATTCTTTTTCATCATCATCCTGACCCTGCCCAGACTGTTCTCGTAACATGCCAGTTCGGTCTTCGCCTGTTCCGTGTGGATAGCCTTGTCCCTGATTTCGTTCTCCCGCTCGTTACGCAGCACGTCACAGACCGACTGCACGAGGGGATAGACCACTTGGTCGAAGAGATGATGGCCCTGCACATAGAGATAGGTATTGTGCTCGTTGATGCCCAACAGCGCCAACAGGCGGCTCTCGTCTTCCAAAGTCTTTCTTATCTTGGGGAACTGGTGTTCCAGCTGCAGCACCTTCGCCCTCACCTTCTTGGCGAGGTAGTCGATGGACTTCTTTGGGTCCTGGATGCGGACGGAAGGCAGTACCACAATCTTGTTGAATGCCGACATGTCGAAGTGCATCGTCATGTTGGGGCGGTGCAGGAAGGCGACATGCCACACGAAGAGGGGGAAGATGGTCTGGGAATAGGCATCGAGGAAACGGTCGAAGTCGAAGATGGAATGGTCGTTGAGCGTCACCATCACGCAGGTCTCGTGCAGTCCCTTGGCGTAGCACTGGTAGTTGTCGATGGCATAGGCATAGGTGTGGAACACGAAGGGGTTCTCCAGCATCTGTCTCGACAGTTCGGTCTTGCCCTGCATGATGTAGTCGTAGTCGGCATCCACGCAGGCTATCATGTCCTTCCCCAGACCGTTGAGCATATTGGCGATGGCAGCCTTCTTGCCGCGGTCGAGATGGCGGTTGCGGGTGGGGAGCATGATGTCGAACATACGGGTCTCGTCTTCGAAGCGTCCCAGGACGGAACGCCAGAAGAATACGTCATCATAGCTCTCCACATAGACGACAATCTTGCGGCGCGCCTTCTTGGAGGCCATCTTGTTGGCAGCCTCGAAGTAGAGGGAGTTGATGTTGTCGGTCAGTCGCTTGCTCATAGTGCATTACTTGATGGTGATGTCGTCCACTTCCGTCACACGGTCTGTCCATCCGTCCATGACCACGGCGGGACTGTGTGTTGTCATGATGAGCTGGATGTTGGGGTTCAGCTGCAGCACCAGGGAGATGAGTTGCTTCTGCCACTCGAAGTGGAGGCTGATCTCCGGCTCGTCCATGAACAGCACATGGGGCAGGTTGTCCTCCACCAGTACGGTGAGGAGGATGGCGAGGATCTGTTTCTCTCCGGCGGAAAGCTGGTAGGGCAGCAGCGTGCCTCCCATCTGTGAGAACCGTATTTCGTTGGCGGTGCGCACAATCTTCTTGCCTGTCTCCTTGAAGAGACTGTCTATCATGTCCTGGAAGAGCTTCTTGGGCTCGCTCAACTTCTGTGCCTGTTGGGCGGCATCAGGTGCGCCGCTCTGCAGCACGGCGATGATGCGGTTGCCGATGTTCACCTGGTAGTCGAGGTACTTGCGCTGGAGTTGGAAAAGCTGCCAGTCCAGTTCGGTGACGAGCGAGAGGTCTATCTTGTTGATTGTCTCCGCGTTCATCAAGGGCCTGTCCACCGAGCGGATCACATCGAACCGAATCCACTTGGCATCCTCCGGCTCCACCTGCAGGCGCACACCCTTGAGCAAGTGGCTGGGGAACTCACCGCCGGCGCTCAGTCCCTTGACCACCTTGTTGAGGATCGTGCTCTTTCCCACGCCGTTGACACCGCTGAGGATGTTGACGCGTCGGTCGAGGTTCCAGAGGATATGCTTGGTACCGCTCCACAGAGACTCGATCTCTATCTGTTTTATATAGTCTGCATATTTCTGCATAAGTACAATTATTAATAATATTCTATGGCAAATATAATCATTTTCCCTGAATTTTTGTACCTTTGCAGTCGATTTTAATAATAAATAAGGAAAAATGGGTAACAATAAACCTCTTATCGCCCACTTGTGTATGTTTTGCGCAGGGGCATTCTGGGGACTGATGGCCCCCGTCGGCAAGGATGCCATGCTCAACGGCATCGACGGTATCGACCTTGTTTCCTTCCGCGTGCTCGGTGGAGCCATCCTCTTCTGGATCACCTCCCTCTTCACCAAGAAAGAACATATCCCCTTGAAGGACATCTTCAAACTGGCGGGCGCAGGCATCTTCGCCCTCGTGTTCAACCAGTGCTCTTACACCATCGGTCTGAACATGACCTCGCCGAGCAACTCCAGTATCATGACCACCTCGATGCCTATCTTCGCCATGGTTCTCTCGTTCCTCATCTTGAAGGAACCCATCACCTGGAAGAAGGTCATCGGCGTACTGTTGGGATGCAGCGGAGCCGTCATCATCATCACGACCAGTGCCACGGCGGGCAATGCCAAGGTGGGCAATATCTGGGGCGACTTGCTCTGTATGTCTGCGCAGCTCTCCTTTGCCCTGTACCTCGCCCTCTTCAAGCCCCTGGTACAGAAATACTCCCTCTTCACCGTCAACAAGTGGATGTTTACCTGGGCCACCATCCTGATATGGCCGTTCACCTTGGGGCATGTTTCCGACATTGACTTCGCCAATGTCCCGATGTCCACCTGGTGGGAGTCGGGCTATGTGGTGTTCTTCGGTACCTACCTCGGCTACATCTGCATGATGATGGGACAGAAGGTGCTTCGTCCTACCGTGGTCTCCGTATATAATTATGTGCAGCCCTTGGTGTCGGTCACCGTCAGCGTAATCGTGGGACTTGCCGTGTTCAAGGGTGCCCAGGCGATTGCCGCTGTCCTCGTGTTCTCGGGCGTATGGCTCGTTGTCAAGTCGAAGTCTAAGCGCGACGAGAAATTGGAGGTAGCCGCCAAGGAATCATAGAGCCGAAAAGCATGGAAAGCAGGGAAATCGTCAACAGACTGGAACAAAAGGGCATCAAGGCAACCGCCAACCGCATCTTGGTATACAAGATGTTGGCGGTCAAGGCGATGCCCCAGAGTCTGAGGAACCTGGAGGAGGTGATGGTGTCGATGGACAAGTCGAGCATCTTCCGCACGCTCTCCCTCTTCCTGGAGCATGACGTGGTGCATGCCTTCGAGGACGGAAGGGGCGTGCTGAACTATGAGTTGTGCGGGGAAGAGGGCGAGTGCCGTCATCACGACGGACACATCCATTTCTACTGTGAGTCGTGCCAGCGCTCTTTCTGTCTGGAGGACATCCACATTCCCGGCTTCGACCTGCCCGTCGGCTTCCATCCCCATTCCGTGTCGTTCGTCATCAAGGGCGAGTGTCCGGAATGTGCGCGGAAAAATTTATCTTCCCTATAGTCCCTCGCTGATGAAGAACTTCACTCCCAACGCCTCGAATTTCTCCTTGTATGCCTGCAACTTCTCCTTCTCCTCGGGAGAGGAGGGGGCTATGTCGATGCGCTCCACGTCTTGCGTGATGTCGATGTCGCCATGGTATTGCAGTTCGAAGAACTCGAAGAGAGGGGGAACGTCACTCGCCACCTCCTCAATGAGGGGGAAATTGCTGAGCGTGAGCTTGTGCTCCAGTACCCAGGTGGCGAACAGGGCGTAGCATACCAAGGGGTCGGGCAGAGCCATCAGGGGCTTGCCGTCATGGGGAAGACCGCTCAGGCAGGTTGCCTTCACATCGTCCACCCTCGTGGGAATCATCGTGTAGCACCTGCCGAAGTTGACGGAGTCACCCACGCAGAGGGTGGTGCGATGGAAGAGTCGTTCCTTCTTCAGTTGGATGGAAACGTCGCCATACTGACACCACATTCCGCCGTTGACATAGAGGTCTTTCACAGCATCGGGCTGCGAGAGGAAGCCATACTTGGGGAACTCGCTCGGAAGGAGCTTGCTTGCCTTGCATCCGAAAAGTGCCTCCACCACCTTGGGACGGGTCTCCTTACCACCATTGGTGGCTCCTTTTCCCGTCTCCATCACGCTCTTGATGCGCCTCGATTCCAGAATGCCGTCGAGCGAGGAGACGTGTACACGGAGATAGAAGGCTCCGTGGTCGATGACTTTTCGGAGAAATCCTTCTACGACGGGTTGCACCATCTTATAATAAGGTAGACGGCGCAACTGTTCCTGGTAGGCTGTCTGATGGGCAGACAATGCTTTCAATGACTTGGGTGTGTCCATATCTTTAATCTCATTTTAGTGTTAGTATTTCGCCACACGCCTTCGCTGCTTCCGGGCGGTGTGTGACGCAGACGATGGTGCGTCCGGGGTATTCCCTGGACAGTCGGGAGAGCAGTTCCCTTTCCGTCTCCGTGTCGAGGGCGGAACTGATTTCGTCGAGCAGCATCACCTTTCCTTCCTTCATCAGTCCCCTGGCGATGGCGATGCGCTGTGCCTGTCCCTCACTGAGCCTTGCGGCGTGTTCGCCGATGACGGTGTCAATGCCTTGGGGCAGACGGAATACGAAATCGGCGACGGCGGTATGCAGTGCCTTGTTCAGCTCTTCTTCCGTTGCCTCGGGCTGGGCGAGGAGGAGGTTGGCGCGTATCGTGCCGCTCATCAGGGTGTTGCCCTGTGTGACGTATACGATGTGTCGGCGCATCTCCGCTCCCGTTATTTCCCGATTATTCGCCTCGTAGAGCGACACTTTGCCCTCTTGTGGAATGGCGAGACCGCTGATGATGCGCAGTAGGGTGGTCTTGCCCCTGCCGGTCTCTCCCAGTAGGGCGGTGGAGGTGCCGGGCTTGAAATCGTGGGTAAAAGAGTCGAGGATGGTCTTCTGGCTGTCGGGATAGGAATAGGTGATTCCTTCCAGGCGAATGCCGATGCTGCCGTTGGCTGTCGGCTGGGCGGACGATAGGGATTCTTCCTGCTCCAGGTGCTCCACTTCCGCCATCCTGTCTACGCTTGCCGTAGAGTGGATGAGTTGCGGAATCATGCCCAGGAGGGTCAGGATGGGGGTCTGTATCTGGGAGACGAGTTGCAGGAAGGCGGTCATCACACCGATGGTCACCACGCCGTTGCGCAACTGGATGCCGCCATAGACGAAGGCGCCGAAATAGCCGAAGCTGAAGGACAGTCCCAACAAAAGGCGAGATATGAGGGTGAACCTCACCCTGCGCCTCACCAGCTGCTCCAGTCTGCTCTGTTTCTCTTGCAACCTTCCCGTCATGACGCTCTCGCCTTGCAACACCTTGATGGCGAGGCTCTGCTCCACGCTCTCCTGGATGGTCTTCTGTATATCGCTCTCTTCCTTTCTGATTTCCAGGCTCATCTGTTTGAGCTTGTGGGAGAGGTACTTGGCACAGACAATGACGATGGGGGTGGAGAGCAACAGACTCCATGCCAGCCACGAGTCGAAGAAATGCATCAGCAGGAAGGCACACACCAGTTGCACCAGGGTGACCACCATGCCGGGAAGCACTGTGGTGACGATGGTGCTGACGGCAAGTACGTCCTGCTCCAGCCTCTGGCAGACATCGCCCGAGTGGAGGGCTGCGGTGCCGGCGTACATCTTCCTCCCCATCACCAGCCGGAAAAGGCGCCGGCGCATGGCGTTCTGCAGGAGGGTGTCGGTGATGTTGGTCAGGTAGAACACTGTCTGGCGCATCACCACCAGCAGTGCCACGACGGCGAAGAGGACGGCAATGTCCCTCGCCATGTCATCCTTCCAGATCGACACGTCGATGAACCGGCGCGAGAGCCACACCAGCAGCAGTCCCAGTCCCACCTGTATGAGTCCTGTGACGATGCGTCTCAGGAGTCTTGCTCTGATGCCGTCGGTCTGTTGCCAGTACCACCTGAGGTATTTCTTCATTCCAGCAAACCTTCCTTCGTCCAGGAAGCCACCATTTCCCGACAGTCCTTCTGTGCCTGGTCAGCGTCCACGTCGTATTCCTCGCACAGTGCGGTGGCGAGGCTCTCGGGTGTGAATTCGCCTTGTCTCTGTGCCTCCTGCCACAGGAAGGTGGCGGTGGCGTTCAGGTTGACCAGCTTGCTGAAGTCAATGGCCTGCATTCCTTCTGCGGTGATGATGCTCATGCCGCATACCTCGCGCAGCACGAAATCTTTCTTCTGTCTCATATACGATTCTTTTTTTGTTTTAGTTCCTTATAATCTTGAGCAGGATGCGGCGAAGGGGCTTCAGCCGCATCCATATCTTCCAGTTTCTTCTTGCCTTCGGGGAGGTGAGGCTTTTCTTCCGTCCTTTCCCACCGATGACGTATGTTCCCTGTGCCACGACATCCCTCAGGTGGCAGTGCTCCTGAAACCCTAAGTTGCCGTCGCCCTCCAGGGTAAGCTGGTCGCCATCGATCCTTACGATGCGGTGAACTACGGGATAACCTTCCTTCACCCTTGCCATCACCACGTCGCCCGGTTGCAGCTCTGCGGGCAAGGGGGCGAACTCCACCTTGTCCTTGCCGCCGATGATGAAGGGGCGCATACTCCTGCCGTTGACGGGGAGGATCACTGTCTTTCCCTCGCCGATGAACCGCTTTGCCTCGGCAATCACCATGTCGGAGAGTACTTTCATCCTTCGCCTCCTTCTCTTTGAGCGGTGACTGCCTGCCAGCATACCTTGGCGGCATCGTCATCGGGCAGACAACCGAGCAGGAATACCTTGCTGCCTTTCAGTACTGCCTCGGTGGTGGCGTGGAGCCCGTCGGCTATCGTCTTCTCCCATCGCTTGCCCGACACCGACTCGGTGATGGCGACGTAGCCTTCCAGGATGCTTGCCTTGTGTATCTGGTTCTCGGGTGCTTGGTGCAGCATCACAATGGCACCCACGGGATATTGTTCGTTCTTGTAGCAAGGGGTCTTGCCGCTCCAGGGGGAACCATAGACGATGGGAGTGCCGGCGCTGTCGATTCTCACCACAGGGTTGTCGTCGTTGAGCAGATGGGTGGCGGCGATGTTCTTCAGCCACAGTCGGGAATGGGTACTCTTGCCCGTGCCGCTTACGCCCAGGAACATATAGCCCTTGCCTTGCCACACCACAGTGGAGGAGTGGAAGAGGAGGGTGGAATGGGGAGCGGTGGCGAAGGCGAAGAGCAGCATCAGTGTGTTGTCGATGGCGTGCTGCAGTCGCTTCCCGGTGGCGAGGAGGGTGGCGGTGGTATAGTCTTGGCTACACTGTGCGAAAGCCTTTTCTTCGGCCCACAAGTAGGCTATACCCTTGCTGCCGTCGGCAAGGTTGCCGCTGGCGATGGTCTGTCCGTCTTCAGTTTGCCGGGTCTCCTCAGTGACGTCCTCGGGGAATTGTACCTCATCCGTTGTTTCGACGCTGAGGCTGAATAGGGGCTGCTCATCTCCTTTTTCGGTCTCGAAGGGACTGTAGGCTGCCATCAGACGGTCGTTCAATGCGAAGATTTCCGCAGGGATGCTTACGGCGAAGAGGTGTCCTGCCACCCTGTAGGTCCGGGTGGTGTTAGTCTTGCCGTGGGTTGTTTTCTCATTCTTGCTCATGGGTTTCGTTGATATTCTTCACAAAGGTACGTTTTTTTCTTCAGATTCCACATCTTTTATGGAGATTTTTTGGAATATGGGGCGAATTAGAGGTTGCGTTATAAATTTAAATGCATAAACTGATTTTTATCGTTGTTTTTTTCTTCGTTTTTTGCGGATAATTCGGAGAATTTTATGTAAGTTTGCAAACAGAAACGTAAAAGAGCAAGAATATGGCAGAGATCGTGAACAAATATCCGGTAGGAATACAGACCTTCGAGAAGATTCGAGAGGGGAACTATCTTTATATAGATAAGACGAAGTATATCGTAGATTTTCTGGAGAAAGGAATGACGTATGTCTTTCTGAGCCGCCCGAGGCGGTTCGGCAAGTCGCTTTTTGCCTCCACCCTCCAAGCCTATTTCGAGGGGCGGAAGGAACTCTTCGAGGGGCTCGCCATTGGCGACTATGAGAAGGAGTGGGTGAAGCATCCCGTTCTGCACTTCGACATGAGTGGCGCCAAACACATGGATCCTGAACATTTGGAGAGGTATTTGGCGGACTTGCTGGACGACCAGGAGGCACCATTTGGATATAAAAGCGAGAAAGTGGATGCCAATATTCGACTGAAAGACTTGGTGGTACGTGCCAATGAGCAGACTGGGCAGAAAGTGGTGGTCATCATCGACGAATACGATGCCCCTCTGCTCGATGTGGTGCATGAGAAGGAGAATCTCCAGAAGCTCCGCCTCATCATGCAGAACTTCTACAGTCCCCTGAAGAAGCTCGACCCTTACCTGGAGTTTACGTTTATAACAGGCATCACCAAGTTCTCGCAGCTCAGTATCTTCAGTGAACTGAATAACCTCGAAAACATCAGCATGTTCGACCAGTACTCTGCCATCTGCGGCATCAGCAAGACGGAACTCACCACCGTGATGAAACCCGACGTGGAGGGACTGGGCAAGGCACTCGGAATGACCTGTGAGGAGTGCCTGGAGGAGTTGCGCCGATATTACGATGGTTACCACTTCAGTGAGCATTCCGAGGACGTGTTCAATCCCTTCAGTTTGATTAGGGCAATGAATGGGCAGAAGATAGAGTCTTATTGGTTTGGCTCCGGCACGCCGAGCTATCTTATCAAGAGCCTGCAGAAATATCACGTCAACGTGATGGACATCGAGAAGAAGGGCTGCGAGGTGGATGATTTCGACGTGTCGCCCGAGCAGATGACCTCCGCCTTGCCCTTGCTCTATCAGAGCGGCTACCTGACCATCAAGAAATACAATCCGATGCTGAAACGCTACTCCTTGGGCTACCCCAACAGGGAGGTGAAAATTGGTATGTTGAAGAGCCTCGCCCCCAACTATCTCTCTCCGATTTCATTGGACAACAGTAGCTTGGTGGGCGATTTCTTGGAAAAACTCTACGACGGTGATCTGGAGGGAGCGATGGTGCGGCTGAAGGCTTACCTCGCCAGCATTTCCAACCGCTTGTCTAACAAGAACGAACGCGATTTTCAAACGGTGTTCTATCTTATTTTTAACCTGATGGGCGCCTATATGAGAGTGGAGGAAGACAGTGCCATCGGCAGGGCGGACGCAGTGGTCCACATGCCCGATGCCGTCTATGTGTTTGAACTGAAATACGACGGTTCCGCAGAGGAAGCCATCCGGCAGATAGATGACAAGGGTTACCTGATTCCCTATTCCGCTGACGGCAAGCGACTCTATAAAATAGGTGTCAATTATGACAGTCAGCAGCGCACGATAGGCGACTGGATTGTCAAGGAAGGATAAAATTGACCGGCATGCCTTAACCTGGGCGTATTGTAACACAGGGAAACTAAATCCCCGTTGAGGCGAGTATTTACTACTCTCACTCAACGGGGATTCTGTTTCTTTCTGATGCGAGGATCAGGCACCGCCTTCTCCGTCTGGATTGTCTCCGTCGCCTTCAACAATGTTGGGGTCGCTTCCTGCAAGGATGGGCTGATGGAGCTCTAACTCGCAAACCTCCATGGTGGGTTGTGTGTAAAATCTTTTCTTCATATTGTTCTTATTTATTGATGATTAATTGATTACTCTTGATGGTGTAGTTGCCATTGAGAATGGCATCTGTCACGGCATCCGAACCGACGGTGAGGCTCTGCAGACTGTTGGCTTCGGTGGTGGTTGCCTTGTAGATGTAGGCTCGGAATGGATTCACCGTCGTGGCTTGATAGAACATACCCGTCGTGGCGAAGGTCTTGTAGTTCTCCTTGTTCAAATCTGTCATTTGGCTGAAGGTACCGCAGAACCTTACGTCGATGTCGTTGTTGCTCAACAGTACGGTGGATGTTCCGTCGTAGTTGTACACCTTGAACTTTTTCTCCATGTTCGACTTCAAGTCTTCCGCTGCGGTGGAGCGGAGATAGGTGCGGTTGTAGTTCTTCAATGAAATCGTGCTGCTGTTCAACTTTGCCATGAAGGGCTGGCCGGCAGAGATGACGGCGGTCTTGCTTGCCTTGCTCATCATGAGTGTGAGCTTCTTGGTGGTGGGGTTATACAGGGCTATCTCGTTGGGGATATATACATCAGAGAAACACTCTGCTTCCGCCAAGTTGATGCTGAAAGGCAAGCAAAGAGTCGCATATATGCCTTGCTTGAAATTCGAAACGGTGCGAGAGTAGGTAAGATTCCCTGCCTCGTAAGTTCCTGCGGGCATCTCTGTGGTTGCGTCTGTGATGGCAGCCTTCTGCTCTTCGGTGTCAGGAGTCTCGTCAGAGGTAATGCTTTCTATGTTCTTGAATTTACCCCATTGAGAATCATTTTTATATGCATCCAACGAAGATGCCGGTACATATAGGGTACAATTTTCGTAGTTTGTGTCGGAAATGGCAATTGTGCTGAGAGCTGGCGGATTAGTTGCATATACAGAGAGAGATTTTAGAGTGTCTTTATAGAAAGCCCCTATATTAATTTGAGTTACTCCACTGCCAAGGGTGACGTGTTGTAATTGGGTGCAGACTGCCAAAGTATGGTCAGGTATAGTTGAAACTTTTGAAGGTATCACAATGTCTGTTAATTTTTCGCAACAATGAAATGTAGATCCCTCCCCAGAATCTCCTATTTTTGTCAAGCCGTCTGGTAATACAATTGATTTTAAGCCGCTTTCCATGAAAACAGCGTTGCCAATTTCTACTAAAGTTGATGGGAGATTGATTGATTCCAAATTTGTACATTCTTGAAATGCAAAATCTTCTATTTTTTCTAATCCATTGGGAAGTTCTATTGACTTAAGGCTTGAACAGCCTTTAAATGCATTTCGAGGTATTATGTTGATGCCAGAAGATAATTTTATACTTTCAAGATTGGAACAACCCTCGAAAGCCCCCGCAATTATACTTATTACTGATTCTGGTATAGTTATTTCTTTTATAGGCATCCCCTGAAAGCCTCCTATCGTCTTTAAAGTATTTGGGAGTGAGATGCTTGTAATTTTGCTATTTCCTCTAATACCATACAATCCAACAACAGTATATATAACATTTTGATATGTAATGCTTGATGGAACAACCACATTAGGGTCAGTCACCTTCCTGAAATAGTTAATTGTGGCCGTTTTGTTATCTTTGTCTATGTTGACATCATAAAGATCATCGTCCGTATAACAATCATTTATCTCATCCTTTGCCAACGTAGGCGTCAGCTCCTCCGCCTGCTGGCACGACACAGCGCTGCTGAGCACCATGGCAAGAAAACACATGTATAAGTAATTTCTCATAATGTTCAAAGGGAGGCCTTATATGCTCATTCCTCCATCGGCTTTAAGATGTTTGTTATGTTTATAATTGAATGGGTTTCTTAAATGAGGCGTTGTTGTTCATTGCGGACTTCGACACCTTGCCTGGCAAGTGCTTGCCCAATATTCCCTTGATGGCTTTGGTTGTCCGAGGTCCCAACCGAGGGTCAATGCGGATTGTGGTAATACACTTCTTGATATTGGGAATTTTGACAGTTATCCCCGACTTGTAACTTCCGTCTTTAGCTAAAGCGGGCTTGCGCAGACACATCAGGCGTATCTCTTCCTCATACTTGTAGTTGATTCTCTTGCGAAGCATCAATCCAAGAAGGGCAGCAAGGTGATTCTCGCCGTTGGGATTCTTGATGGCACCTCTGGTCTTTTCGTCCAACTCTCTTACTTTATTCCAACCTCCTTCTATGTATTTTGCTTTTCCAATGTATAAATCATCCCGGAAGTTGGACAGCTCCTTGAACAGCTTCTTGACATCAAAATCAATCATGACGGCAATCTCGTGGTCGTTGTACATTTTCCACTGGGCATCGCTTTGGAAGCATTGCGTGAAGCAAGTGCAGTAGAGGTATTTATTGTCGGGCAACAGGTCGTTGAAACGTTTATTTTCTCCGTTTAACTCATATTCTGCCTTGATGAAAAGACTCTCAAACGGGTCTTGCCATACGGAGGGGTTAGCCAAGTAAAGTTCTTCCTCCTCCAACAAGTTCAGGGCATTCTCCAAGGACATGTACTTGCTGATGCGCACCTCCTTTTCTTCCTCAGCATCGACATAAAGGTCAGTCTCGCCAAACAGTTCCTTGTCTTGGTCCAGACCGTTCAGGAAGTACAGGCGGTTCTTGCCCTCTGCAAACCGTGACCGCTCCATCTTGTCAATGTCAAAACGCTCTTCTTCCATAATTATCTCATGTTAAGGGTTGACGGAACAAAAACGCACGATGGGGCGAACGAACTCTTCAGGAGCTCGCTGCTATATGAGTAGGAAATGTGGAAGTTCTTGGATTTTAGACGGTTAAATACCCCCCCCCTACAAGACAAGCAAGAAGCCACTAATACCTCCGCTGCAAAAAGAAAGCCTCTTGCGGCAGTAGATGCAACCACACAACGCACCCAACCTTGGCGCAGTGCAGATGCACAAGCATTGTTGTTCTCCAAATATGTTGTCATGTACTCAAATTACCTTTCGCGGGCAAAGATACGATTTTTCTCGTTTATCGCCAAATAAAAATGCAAAAAAATAACTATTTTCGTAGTTTTTTCGTCAAATCGTACTTTCTCGGATATGTCAATGTGCTCGACATCGGGAAAAATGGTTGTGTAAGGATAAAGGAAGATAACCCGAAAAGACCGTCCCACAGCTGTGAGGCGGTCTTTTCGGGTTAGTTGATGCGGAGGAACTTGTCCACCTGTTTATATTTATACGTAAGTCTCCAGGAACTTCAGTGTGCCTTCCACCTTCAAAGTCTTGGTAGAGGCGGGCACCACGATACTCTCGCCGCCCTGGAGGGTCACTTCGTTGCCCTCGTTGTCGGTGATGGTGGCGTTGCCCTTCAGGCCGATGAGGATCACGAAGCTGTCCAGCTCGGAGTAGTCAAGGGTCATCGGCTCGTCGAGGTCATAGACGGCAGTGTTGAAGAAGGGGCACTGCACCATGCTCACGCCCTGGTTCTTGGCGGGCACGTATTCCTGGCGGTAGTTCTCCAGCACGGTGTAGTCGATGCACTCGGCAGCCTCCTTGGTATGGAGCTGTCGGTAGTTGCCGTCCTTGTCCTTGCGCTTGAAGTCATAGATGCGGTAGGTCACGTCGCTGGTCTGCTGAATCTCAGCCACGAAGCATCCTGTGCCGATGGCATGGATTCTGCCCGCGGGGATGAAGAAGCAGTCGTCTTCCTTCACCTTGTACTGTGCGAGGGCGTCGGTGATGGTGTCGTTCTCCACCATCTCCTTGTACTGCTCGGGTGTGATCTGCATCTTCAGTCCGTTGTAGAGCTTGGCATCGGGGTCGCTGGGCAGTGCGTACCACATCTCAGTCTTGCCGCGCTCCTTGCCCTGCTTGCGGGCAATCTCGTCGTTGGGGTGCACCTGGATGGAGAGGTCGCGGTTGGCGTCGATGAATTTGATGAGCAATGGGAACTCGTTGCCGAAGCGCTTGTAGTTCTCCGTGCCGAGGAAGCTGTCCTTCAGTTCAGCCACCACCTCGTTGAGGTTCTTGCCCTCATACTCGCCGTCTGCCACGATAGACTCGTTGCCCTTCACGCCGGAGATTTCCCAGCTCTCGCCCACGTTCTCCTGCTGGATGTCGAGGTGCTTGAACGCGATGATCTTATTGCCACCCCAGATGGTGGACTTCAACAAAGGTTGGAATTTTAATGGTTTCATATCTTTCAAGATTTTATGGTTGATAAATCATTGGATTATTAACTCTTAACTATAAACTCTTAATTCTTAATTATTAATTCTTAATTATAAATCAGTTTTCCTTCCAGAAGGCAGGGGTGAAGATCACCAGCACGGTGAATATCTCCAGACGGCCGATGAGCATCATCAGCGAGCACATCCACTTGGCGGTGTCTGGCAACTGGCTCCACGACATGGTGGGACCGATCTCGAGCCCCAGTGAGGGTCCCACGTTGCCCAGGCTGCTGAGGGTGATGGTGATGGCGTTGGTGCTGTCCACGCCCATGGCAATCATCGTGAACGAGATGACGAGGCAGAGGATCAGGTAGATGGCGAGGAACGCCAGCAGCGTGACCCGCTTCTGCATCGGCACGTTCACGCCGTCCACCTTCAGGGGAAGTACGGCGTTGGGATGGAGAATCTGGCGGAACTCGTTCTTCACCACCCGCAGCAACATCACGCCACGGATACATTTCAGTCCGCCGCTCGTACTGCCCGAACAGGCTCCGAAGAACATACAGGCTGCCAATACCACCCAGGTGACATGGGGCCACTGGCCTGCATCATCGTTGAAGAGCCCTGTGGTGGTGATGAACGATACCACCTGGAAGACGGCACTGCGGAAGGCGTGCTCCAGGTCGTAGTTGCACCTTGCGAGCAATTCAAGCATGATGAACAGCGTGAAGGCGGTGACGAGGAACATATAGAACTTGAACTCGGAGTTGCGGAACAGGTCTTTAATCTTCAGTTTCACCACGGCGGCGTAGAGCAGCGTGAAGTTGACTCCCGAGAGGAAGGTGAAGAGGGTGCAGATGTATTCGAGGGTGGGGGAGTGGAAGAACTCCGTGCTGGTGTTGTGGGTGGAGAAACCGCCCGTTGCGGTGGTGGTCATGGAGTAGCTGATACTGTCGAAGACGCCCATGCCCCCTAAGTAGTAGGAGATGCAGCAGGCGATGGTGAGGATGAGGTAGATGCTCCATATCCACTTGGCGCTGGTGGAGAGGCGTGGGTGCAGCTTGGTCTTGATGGGTCCAGTCGCCTCCGCCGCGAAGACCCTGGTGGAACCGCCTACCAGCGAGGGCAGCAGGGCAATGGTGAAGAACACGATGCCCAGTCCGCCTATCCACTGTGTGATGGTGCGCCAGAAGAGCAGTCCGTGGGGCAGTGCCTCCACATCGTCGATGATGGTGGCGCCGGTGGTGGTGAATCCCGACATGGTCTCGAAGTAGGCGTCGGTGAAACTGTGCAGGTAGCCGCTCACCAGGAAGGGCAGTGTGCCGAAGAGGCTGAATACCACCCATGCCAGTGACACCACCAGGTAGGCATCCCGCCTCGACATGGAGTTGTCCGCCTTGTGTCCCTTCCATTTCAGGATGAGTCCGCCGCCAATGGTGGCAAGGATGGACACCAGGAACGCGAACTCGTCGTCTTCCCTGTAGACGCAGGCGATTCCAAGGCTGCACAGCATGAATACTGCCTCCAGGAACAGCAGCTGTCCCAATATCTTGCAAACCAGCTTTTGATTGATCATGCTTCCTTTATATAAAGTATTTTTCTATCTTCTTCATGTTGGTGTTGTGGCAGAATACCATCACCGAGTCGCCCGCCTCTATCTGGGTGCTTCCCGAAACGAGCATTCCCTCACCGTTGCGCACGAGACCGCCGATGGTCACTCCGATGGGCATCCCGAGGTCTTTCACGGGCTTCTGCGTCACCTTTGAGCCCTCCTTGGCAATGAACTCCGCCACGTCGGCGTTGGCGTTCATGAGGAAGCGCACGTTCATCACGTCGGCATCGAGCATCATCTGGTAGATGTAGCTGGCGGCTATCATCTTCTTGTTGATGATGGTGCCGATGTCGAGGCTCTCCGCCATACTCACATAGTCGACATTCTCCACCATCGCCACGGTCTTCCTCACGCCCATTCTTTTGGCGGTGAGGCAGGCGAGGATGTTGGTCTCGGCGTTGCCGGTGAGCGCCACGAACGCCTGTGTACTGCGGATGCCCTCCTCCACCAGGAGGGGGATGTCCCTGCCGTCGCCGCGGATGATGAGCGTCTTGTTCTCGTCGAGGATGTCGTTGAGATACTCGCAGCGTGCCTCGTCCCTCTCGATGACCTTGCACTCCATGTACTCGGGCATCTTCTTGATCGCCCTGACGGCGGTGCGTCCGCCGCCCATCACCATCACGTTCTTCACATCCACATAGTGTTCCTTGCCCACTATCTTGCGGACGTAGGGTATGTAGTTGCGGGTGGTCATGAAGTAGGCGAGGTCGTAGAGCTTCAGCTCGTCATTGCCGCCGGGGATGATGGTCTCTCCGCCGCGCTTGATTGCCACCACGTGATAGGGGTCGTTGGGTCCACTGATGTTCTTGAGCGGCTCGTTGAGTATCTCGCAGTTCTCCCTCAGCTTGATGCCGAGCATCACGAGGGCACCGTCGTGTACGTCCCATCGCTGCCTTACCCAACTCATCTTCAGACCGTTGTTGATGTCCACTGCGGCGAGCATCTCGGGGTAGATGAGTTTGCTCACGCCCAGTTCACTGAAGGTTTCCTGCGCCTGCTGGGTCATGTACTCGGGGTTGTCCACCTTCGCCACCGTGCGCTTCGCTCCCAGTTTCTTTGCCAGGATGCAGGCGGTGATGTTGGTGCTCTCCGTCGGTGTGACGGCGATGAAGAGGTCAGCGTCCTCCACGTTAGCTTCGCGCAGGATCCTGAGGCTGGTGGGCTGGCCCGTGAGGGTCAGCAGGTCGTAGTCAGACCCCACGGAGGAGAGTCTCTCCTCGCTCTCGTCGATGAGCGTAATGTCCTCCTTGCTCCTCGACAGCAGTTTCGCCAGGTGTGTGCCGATGGCGTATGCTCCGGCTATGATGATTTTCATAAGCGTTGTCCTCCCTTGATGGCTTTCTTGATGCTCTCGTTGTCGAGTCCCACGATTTTGCGCAGTTCCTCCACCTTGCCGTGCTCCACGAAGTGGTCGGGTATTCCCAGTCGGGTGATGCGTGGCGCATGGCCGTGGTCTGCCATCCATTCCATGACGGCAGAGCCGAAGCCTCCCATCCTTGCTCCGTCCTCCACGGTGACGATGTGGCTGAACTTCCTCGCCACCTCGTCCAGCAGACCCTCGTCGAGGGGCTTGAGGAAGCGCATGTCGTAGTGGGCTGCACTGATGCCGCCCTCCTCTTCCAGTTCCCGGATTACTTGTTCCACATCGTTGCCGATGGGGCCGAGGGTGAGCACTGCCACGTCTGTGCCGTCGTGCAACTTGCGTCCTGTGCCGACGACAATCTCCTCCATCTCGCACCGCCAGTCCGTGAGCACGCCGCAGCCTCTGGGGTATCTGATGACGAAGCTGCCCTTGCCGGGAAGCTGGGCGGTGAACATCAGGTGGCGCATCTCATGCTCGTCCATGGGCGAGGCGATGGTAAGGTTGGGGATGGGGCGCAGCGATGCCATGTCGAACAGTCCGTGGTGTGTGGGACCGTCCTCGCCCACCAGTCCTGCCCTGTCGAGACAGAGCACCACGGGCAGGTTGAGTATCGCCATGTCGTGGATGACGTTGTCGTAAGCCCTCTGGGCGAACGAGCTGTAGATGTTGCAGAAGGGGATGAGCCCATCCTTCGCCATACCTGCAGAGAAGGTGACGGCGTGTCCCTCGGCGATGCCCACGTCGAAGGTGCGGTCGGGCATTGCCTTCATCATGATGTTCATGGAGCAGCCGGTGGGCATGGCGGGTGTCACGCCCACAATCTTGGGGTTCTTCCCGGCAAGCTCCAGGAGGGTCTCTCCGAAGACGTCCTGGAATTTGGGCGGCAGGTTGGTGGTGTCGGCGGCGAGCCGCTCGCCGGTCTCGGGGTTGAACTTGCCCGGTGCGTGCCATACGGTGGCACTCTTCTCGGCGGGCTCGTAGCCCTTGCCCTTGGTGGTGTGCAGGTGGAGCAGCTTGGGGCCCTTCATGTCCTTCAGTTGCCTCAGCACCCTCACGATGTTCTTCACGTCGTGGCCGTCGAAGGGCCCGAAGTAGCGGATGTTCATGCCCTCGAAGATGTTCTGCTGGTGGCTCAGTGCCGACTTCAGGGCGTTGTTGAGCCTCAGGATGCCTTTCTTGCGGTCATCGTTGAGGTAGCCCTTGGAGTGCAGCCACTCCGATGCCTTGAAGCGCAGCTTGTTGTAGGTCTCGTTGGTGTCGAGGTTGAGGAGGTATTTCTCCATTCCTCCTACGGCGCGGTCGATGCTCATGTCGTTGTCGTTGAGCACGATGAGCATGTCGTTGGGGGTGCTCGACACGTTATTGAGACCCTCGAACGCCAGTCCGCCGCTCATCGCCCCGTCGCCGATTACTGCCACGACGCGGCGGTCGCCGTTGCCTGTCTTCTTGGCGGCGACAGCCATTCCCAGGGCTGCGGAGATGGAGTTGCTGGCGTGGCCGCAGGTAAACGTGTCATACTCGCTCTCCAGGGGTGTGGGGAACGGACGGATGCCGTGCAGCCTGCGGTTGGTGCAGAAGTTGTCGCGGCGGCCGGTGAGAATCTTATGGCCGTAAGCCTGGTGGCCCACGTCCCACACGATGCGGTCGTAGGGGGTGTTGAAGATATAGTGTAGTGCTACCGTGATTTCCACCACGCCGAGCGAGGAGGCAAAATGTCCGGGGTTGATGGAAACCTCGTCGATGATGTCTTCTCTCAGTTCTTTGCAGAGTTGCGGCAACTGCCCGATGTCGAGCCGGCGCAAATCCTCGGGGTATTTGATGTTGTTTAAGAGGCTAAACTTGCTTTTGTCCATGTGTTCAACGTGAATAACTTTGCAAAGATAACCTTTTTTTGGCAATCGGTGTCATAATTGGCATGATAATTTGTGTTTTTCCGAAAAATCTTTGTAAATTTGCAGAAAATCTTTAAAAAATCTTAGCAAATGAGGAAAAATGTATTTCTTTTGGGAGCCATGCTGGCAGTAGCTGCCTCGGCGATGGCTCAGGTGAAGGACGGCGGCATCTCTGAGCAGATGCTCTTCCAGATGGAGAAGAGCCAGAAGGCTTCCGCCTCGGACAAGGCACTCTTCAACGCCATTGCCTCCAACAACATCGATGACCTGGTGAAGAACCACGCCAACTCCGCCCCCGTGGACACCCACTTCAGCCTGGAGACCCCCAAGCAGAGCATCCACAACCAGAAGAGCAGCGGACGCTGCTGGATGTTCAGCGGTCTGAACGTGCTGCGTGCCAACTTCGCCAAGAACAGCGGCGACGGACGTGTGGTGGAGTTCTCCCACGACTATCTCTTCTTCTATGACCAGCTGGAGAAGGCGAACCTGATGTTGCAGGGCGTGGTGGACAATGCCGGCAAGTCGATCGAGGATCCCAAGGTGCAGTTCTTCTTCAAGAACCCGCTCAACGACGGCGGTACCTTCTGCGGCGTTGCCGACCTGGCTGAAAAATACGGCTTGGTACCGATGAGCGCGATGCCCGAGACTTACTCCAGCGAGAACACCGGCAAGATGAGCCGACTGGTGTCGAGCAAGTTGCGCGAGTTTGGACTGGAACTGCGCCGGATGGTGGCTGCCGGCAAGGGCAAGAAGGCGGTGCAGACACGCAAGACAGAAATGCTCTCCACCGTCTACCACATGCTCTCGCTCACCCTTGGCGAGCCTGTCAAGAGCTTCACTTACGCCTTCCGCGACAAGGACGGCAAGCAGGTGGGCGAGGCGAAGACCTATACCCCGAAGAGCTTCTATGAGGAGACGGTGGGCAAGGGTCTGAACGGCACCTTCATCATGGTGATGAACGACCCCCGACGCCCTTACCACAAAACCTATGAGGTGGAGTATGACCGCCATACCTACGACGGCCACAACTGGAAGTACCTCAACCTGCCCATGGAGGAGATCGCCGACCTCGCCATCGCCAGTATCAAGGACGGCCGCAAGATGTATTCCAGCTACGATGTGGGCAAGCAGCTCGACCGCAAGCGTGGCTACCTCGACGTAGACAACTTCGACTACGGCAGCCTCTTCGGCACCACGTTCCCCATGGACAAGGCAGACCGCATCAGCACCTTCGACAGCGGCAGTACCCACGCCATGACCCTCACGGCAGTGGACCTCGACAAGGACGGCAAGCCCGTGAAGTGGAAAGTGGAGAACAGCTGGGGCACCAGCAACGGCTTCGACGGTTGCTTCATCATGACCAACCGCTGGTTCAACGAGTACATGTTCCGTTTGGTGGTGGACAAGAAGTATGTGCCCGCCAGCCTGCTCAAGGAGTTTGACCAGAAGGCAACGATGCTGACTCCCGATGACCCCCTCTTCCAACTGGAGGACTAAGCCTCGTTGCCGGGGCACACTGTGCCCTACTGAAAAGGTGGTGTAGGACGTGTGCAGCAAAATGCGGCTGAAGCCTGGCGGAGGGGTGATTTGGTGTAGCACGCTCAAAGAACTTTTGTATATACAACGCGTGCAAAAGATAAAGAGAAATGTATATCAAATAGTTAGGTGTACTTTTTAACACGTGTTTAACGCAGGTTTTTTGAATGTGCTACACTCACTAACTCCTCCGAAAGACAGGCTCTGTTCCTCCGAAAGAAACTATCAGTTCCTTCGAAAGAAACTATCAGTTCCTCCGAATGAAACCGTCAGTTTCTCCGAAGGATATCCGTCTTTCTGCCTACTTTTTCACCTTCCCATAGTACTCCAGCCCCAGCTGCACGTTCTTGATGAGTGCCTTGCTGGAGTAGGTGGCGCCGGTCACGCCGTCCACCTTCAGGGCGGCAGCCTTCTTCACGGTCTTGCCCTCGAACTTTTGCAGCAGGGTCTTCGCCTTGTCGAAAAACTGGGGAGTGTCCTGGTTCTTCAGTGCCTCTATCTTCTGCACCTTGCCGCCGGCGATGTAGATCTTCACGGGAGTCTGTCCCTTGAAGCCTCGCACGTCCTTGCCTAAGGCGGTGGTGTTGATGACGGTGGTTTTGCCCTCCTTGGTGATGATGTCGGAGCCGGAAGTGAAGGCAGTCAATACGCTGCCCAGGCACACGATGCCCAGGCACGCCACCCCGAGGGTAGCTTTCAAATTGTAATTTTTCATCCTAATCTTTCTTGTTTGGTAGTTACAAAAACAATCTTTTATGTGTTAAGTCGGTGTAAAAGTACAACTAATAATGTTAATTGCTGCAAGAAATGCCGATAATTTGATATAATTTAGTATCTTTGCCCCCCGACTAAAGAGTTTTTAAACATCATATTATGCTTGAGAAGAACATTCGGGAGCGCATCATCGCGCTCGTCAACAAGGAGGTGATCCCCGCCATCGGATGCACCGAACCCATGGCTGTGGCGCTGTGTACAGCGAAGGCCGCCACCCTTTTGGGCAGACGCCCGGAGAGCATCGAGGTACTGTTGAGTCCCAATATGCTCAAGAACGCCATGGGCGTGGGTATCCCCGGAACGGGAATGATAGGTCTGCCCATCGCCGTGTCGCTCGGTGCACTCATAGGCAAGCCTGAATACGGACTGGAGGTACTCAAGGACCTCACGTCCGAGAAACTGGAGCAGGGCAAACGCTACATGAAGGATGCCGACATCGACATCAAGTTGAAGCGGGGCATCACGGAGAAACTCTACATCGAGGTACTCTGCAAGTCGGGCAGCGACTCAGCCACGGCGGTGATTTCGGGCAGCCACACCAACTTTGTATTCGCCGAGAGGAACGGCGAGGTGGCGCTCGACAACCGCTCCCACGGTGCAGCTTCTGCCGACGATGCCGACATTCGGCTCAACATGAGGATGGTGTATGAGTTTGCCACCACCTCGCCCCTCGACGAGATTTCCTTCATCCTCAAGACCAAGGACTACAACATGAAGGCGGCTGAGCTTTCCATCAAGGGCAACTACGGCCATTGCCTGGGCAAGACGATGGACCGCCCGCTGAGCCACGGCATCTTCGGCAACAACATCTTTTCGCACATCATCTCACGCACGGCTTCTGCCTGCGATGCGCGCATGGGCGGTGCGATGATTCCTGTGATGAGTAACAGTGGCAGTGGCAACCAGGGCATCTGCGCCACCAACCCCGTGGCGGTGTACGCCCAGGAGAACGAGAACACGGAGGAGGAATTGGTGAGGGCGTTGATGCTGAGCCACCTCACCGCCATCTACATCAAGCAGAGCCTCGGCAAGTTGTCGGCGCTTTGTGGTTGCGTGGTAGCCAGCACGGGCAGCAGCTGTGGAATCACCTACCTCATGGGCGGTGACTACCAGCGCATCTGCAACTCGGTGAAGAACATGGTGGCGAACCTCACGGGCATGATCTGCGACGGAGCCAAGCCCAGTTGTGCCCTGAAGATTTCCTCCGGTGTCAGCACCGCCCTGCTCTCCGCTCTGTTGTCGATGGAAGGCAAGTGTGTGACGAGCGCAGAGGGTATTGTGGATGACGATGTGGACAAGTGCATCCACAACCTCACGAGCATCGGCGCCGATGCCATGCGTGCCACCGACGACATGGTGCTCGACATCATGACGCACAAGTAAGAGGGGGGGGAGAGAGTTTAGAGTTAATAGTTTAGAGTTAAGAGCGGGATTCTTCCACTCTTAACTCTTGAATTTATACGAGTGTAGCCACGATTTCCTCACGGGTGCCGGGGAGCATGTCGATGACGGGAATCTCGGGCATCGTATAGCAGCCGGGCTGCAAACGGAACGAGGCACGTGCCACATTCACCAATACCTGGGCAGTGAGGGCTGGGTTGTTGATGCTCATGTTGAACTCGAAACGTTGGTTCTGGGTCTTGCCCGAAACACCCTTGCGAACGAGGTGCACGCCATGTCCCATGTCCTTCACGTCGTCAACCGATGCCACGGCGAACACGTGGGTCTCGTCATGGGCGAAGTAGGGGTCAGCCTTGATCTCGGCAGTCACCTCCTCCAGTGTGGCACCTTCTTCCAACTCCACATACACCATACGGCGATGGATTCCCTCGCCCAGTGGGATGGTTACCGAGAGAGCTTCCTTTACACCCTTCTTACTGCGAACGCAAACTGAGTGACCCATGCTCATGCCAGGACCGAAATTGGTGTAAGACAATCCCTTGGGAGCCAAACTCTCCATCAGGATGCGCACGATGGAGTCTGATCCCGGGTCCCATCCGGCGGCGATGACGCTCACCTTGCCAGCCTTCTTGCAGTTCTCCATCTGCTGGGTGCGGTAGTCGAGGATGCTGGTGTGGATGTCAAAGCTGTCCACGGTGTTGATGCCGAGGGCAACGATCTTCTCTGCGTACTCAGGACAGCTGCGGGTGGGAGTGGCGAGGATTGCCACGTCCACGTCCTTGAGCTTGGTGATGTCGTCCACCACCTCATAGTCGGCAAGCTCTGCCGGCTTGTCCTGGACACCCTTGCGACGTACGATACCTGCAATCTCGAAGTCGGGAGCTGCTTCGAGTGCCTCTACTGAAAATTTACCGATGTTGCCGTAACCTACTACGGCTGCTCTAATCTTTTTCATTTCTTTTATTTAGTTGTTTAATGACATGTATTCTTGTGTTAGGTTTTGTCTTGTAGACGGTTGTTGGTTGCAAAATTAAATCTTTTCCGTGAAATAAGCGCCGTTTTAATATATTTTTTGCCCAAGAAAGTTGCGGAAAGTTGCAAAATCATAGTTTGTGGGTAGGCTTTTCTTCAATATTGTAAGTGATTTCTTTGGTGATTCGGAATTAATGTCGTAAATTTGCAACGAAGAAGCATTTACTTAACACTACAGAAGGCATGATAGAATATATTAGAGGCGAGCTGACGGACTTGACACCTGCCATGGCGGTCGTGGAGACTGCCGGGGTGGGCTACGGACTCAACATCTCGCTCAACACCTATACCGCCATACAGGGCAAGAAAGACGTGAAACTCTATGTGCACGAGGTGCTGGTGACGGGAGGAAGGGACGATTCCTTCACCCTCTTCGGCTTCGTCTCTAAGCAGGAAAGGGAACTTTACCGGCTGCTCATCACAGTCTCCGGCGTGGGAGGCAACACGGCGAGAATGATCCTCTCGTCGATGTCGCCCAATGAATTGTGTACCGTCATCTCCACGGGCAACGAGAAGATGCTCAAGGGCGTGAAGGGCATCGGACTGAAGACCGCCCAGCGCATCATCCTCGACCTGAAGGATAAGATTGTGAGCCTGGGTCTCGCCACCGAACTGCCGGCAAGCGGCGGCAATGCGGCGATGGTCAACAACGACGTGAAGGACGAGGCGGTGAGCGCCCTGACGATGCTCGGCTTCTCTCCGGCACCGTCGGCAAAGGTGGTAGTGGAAATCTTGAAGGCGCAGCCCGACCTGCCCGTGGAGCAGGTCATCAAGTTGGCGCTGAAGCAAATCAAATAGAATACGCAACAATGAGAGTACTCATAGTGAATACAAGCGAACGGACGGGAGGCGCTGCCGTTGCCGCCAACCGTCTGATGGACGCCCTCAACAACAATGGCGTGAAGGCGAAGATGCTGGTGCGCGACAAGACCACGGAGGACATCACTGTGGCGAGTCTGCCCAAGACTCTTTGGTCGCAGTGGCATTTCCTTTGGGAACGGTGGTGCATCTTCTGGCATCTTCTTTTCAACCGCCAGCACCTCTTCGACATAGACATCGCCAACTCGGGCTTCGACATCACGAGGTTGCCGGAGTTCAAGGAGGCTGACGTAATCCACCTGCACTGGATCAACCAGGGAATGCTCTCGTTGGGCAACATCAGGAAGATTGTCAAGAGCGGGAAGCCCGTGGTGTGGACGATGCACGACATGTGGCCCGCCACCGCTGTCTGCCATCTCACCCTCGGTTGCCATAAGTTCAACTCCTCCTGCCATCACTGCAAGTACCTGCCCAAGCATGGATGGGGAACGGATCTCGCCAACAGGGTGTGGAAACGCAAGCAGCGGTTGTTGGGTGCCGGCAACATTTCTTTCGTGGCGTGCAGCAAGTGGCTTGCCGATGAGGCGAGGAAGAGTAGCCTGCTCTCGGGACATCATGTGTGTTCTATCCCCAATCCGATAGATACGCGGCTGTTCTGTGCCAAGGACAAGTCGGAGGCAAGGCGTCGCGTGCTGTTGCCTGCCGACAAGCGCATCATTATCTTCATCGCCCAGCGTGCCACCAACCCCTACAAAGGCATGGACTACCTGATGGAGGCGTGCCGGCGTATGGTGGCTCTCCACCCTGAGATGAAGGAGAATACTTGTGTCGCCATCCTGGGCGGCCATGCGGAGGAGTGCGTGGAGAAACTGCCTTTCCAGGCGATTCCTATGGGATACGTGTCTGATGAGAACCGCATCGTGGACATCTACCGCTCTGCCGATGTGTTCGTGTTGCCGTCGCTGTCGGAGAATCTCCCCAATACCATCATGGAGGCGATGGCGTGCGGACTGCCGTGCGTGGGCTTCAAGGTGGGTGGAATACCCGAGATGATCGACCATCGCAAGAACGGGTACGTGGCGAACTACCGCGACGCCGACGACCTTGCCGAGGGCATCCATTGGGTAATTGACGAGGCTGACGGGGAACTGTTGGGCAGGGAATGCGTGAGGAAGGTCATGCACAACTACTCCCAGCACATGGTCGCCTCACAATATATAGAGGTGTACAACGAGGCGATGGCTTATAAAAATTACCGATTATGATTAAGTTTACGATCATCACTTGCACCTACAATGCCGAGAAGGTGTTGCAGCGCACCCTGGACAGTGTGAACAGGCAGACCTACTGCAACGTCGAGCATCTCATCATCGACGGTGTGTCGAAGGACAGGACCCTGGCGATGGTGAACGCCTATAAGCGGAAGGTAGCGATGGGGGAGAACGCCCACGAGATTGTGGTGTTCTCCGAACCGGACAAGGGACTCTACGATGCCATGAACAAGGGCATCGACCGTGCCACTGGCGACTATCTCATCTTCCTCAATGCCGGCGATGTGTTTCCCTCGGGAGAAACGCTGGAGTATGTGGAAGGCTGCGTGGGAGAGGGCGAGACCTTGCCGGGTGTGCTCTATGGAGACACCGACATCGTGAATGATGCCGGACGGTTCCTGCGCCATCGCAGGCTGACTCCGCCCAAGAGGTTGACATGGCGCTCCTTCCGTTGGGGAATGTTGGTGTGCCACCAGTCTTTCTATGCCCGCACAGACATCGCACGGGAAATACACTATGACCTCTCCTTCCGTTATTCCGCTGACGTGGACTGGTGCATCCGTATCATGAGGGAATCGGCGCGCCGCAAGTTGCCGTTGCGCAACGTGAATGCCGTCATCACGAACTTCCTGGACGGGGGCATGACGACCCAGAACCACCGTGCCTCCCTGAAGGAACGCTTCCAGGTGATGCGCACACATTATGGTCTCTTGCCTACTGTGGCGATGCACGCTTGGTTTGCCGTGAGGGGAGTCATAAGATGAAAATATTAAAATATGGAAATATGGTGCGATGATAAACGGCGTGGCTAATTTCAGGTATCATACAATTTTCAGAAATCATACAATTCTGCGAGTGTGTCCTCCAAGTCGCGGATGACGGCGCGCAGGTCTTCTTTGATTTCCTTTTCGCCTTGTTCTTGTATATGCTCTGGCGAAAGACGGTTCAGCGACTCTATGCAGGGGAACTGCAACATTTTGGCTACGGGCTGCAACTTATGGGCGGTCTGGGCGATGGAGGCTGTATCCATTGCCGTCTCGCCGCTCGTCATTCCCTTCAATGTCCCAAGGTGTCTCTCCAACTCTTCCCTCAAGTTGGACAGGATTTCCGCCTCCGCCTCCTTGTCGTTCTCGGCGAAGGAGAGAAGTGGGGCGAAGCGGTTCTTCATTGGATTTCTTTTTTCATCTACTTCTGCTGCTATTTCTGTTTTTTCTTCTTTGGGAGTAAAAGGGGTTAGGATATGGCTCAGCTTCTCTATGTCGAAGGGTTTGAAGAGGCAGTCATCGAAGCCTGCCTTTCTCAGCAAGGGCAGGATGCTGACGTCGTGGGCGGTCATGGCAATTACCCTCATGTGGCTGTGGTTGATGTGCCGGATGAGTTCCATGCCGTTCATCTCCGGCATCTCGATGTCCACGAGCATGAGGGCTGGCTGCTCGTTGTGCAGGACGGTGAGGGCGTCTCCCACGCAGTTGCAGGCGAACACTTGCCAGTCTGCCGCCACTCGCCTGAGCATTTCTCCCAGGAGTTGCAACTGCAGTTTGTCATCGTCGAGTATCAGCACCTTGTGGTTGGCAAGGGATGTTTCTTCTGTCTGCTGTTTTTCTTCTGCCACCGTCTCGCCTGCTTCAATGGGCAGTACCACGGTGAAGGTGGAACCTTGTCCCTTTTCCGACCGCAGGCGGATTTCTCCTCCCAGAAGGGTGGTCAGCCCGTGGGTGATGGCGAGTCCCAGTCCTACACCCTCGATGCCCTGCGACTCTTTCAGCCGGGTGAAGGCGCGGAACACCTTCTGGCATTCTTCGGTGGTCATACCCCTGCCGGTGTCTTTCACTGTCAGTATCAGCCGCTGCTTTCCTCCTGCTTCTTCCTCCACGGCGCATCCTGCTTGGATGTTGCCTTGGTCGGTATACTTGATGGCGTTGCCAACGAGGTTGTCCAGTATTTGGCGGATGCGGAAGGCATCGGCACGATATAATGATGGATTGTTGCCGGTCTCGCAGGAGAGGCTCAGTCCCTTAGCCTTGGCGCGTGGTTGCATACTCTCCACGCACTGGTTGACGAGTATGGCGGGACTGAAACTGACGGGCTGCACGGTCATGAGTCCGTTCTCCAGCTGGTGATAGTCGAGGAGCGTCGCTACCAACTGCGACAGGTGGCTTGCCGAGTGGCGGATGCAGTCGATGTGTTCTAAAACCTTGGGCTGTGCCACCTCTTCCCTGAGCAGGTCGATGAAGCCCGAGATGGAGGCGGCGGGTGCCTTGATGTCGTGGGTAATGGTGAGCAGGAGCCTTTCCCTTTGTTCCATGATGCGCTGGGTCTCGTCCTTCGCCTTTTGCAGATTCTCCTGGTAGATGCGTGCGCGGCGCGTGTCCCGCCAGATATACAATAGGAGGATGATGGCTGCTGCCATTGCCACCAAAGCCAGCATACAGATTTGGTGGAGCAGTTGGCGGTGGGCTTCCATGGCTTGGTGCAGCGCCTGCTCAAGCGAAGCCTTCTCCTGTTGGCGCAACTGGGTCATATGCTCGTTGGAATGCAGTGCCAGTCGGGCGGCTGCCGCCTGCAGGTCGGTGATTTCCCTTGCCATCGCCTTCTTCTTTCCCCGGGTGGCTTGCTTCTCTTCCTTTCCTATCTCGGTCAGTGCGTCCGCCACCTCGTCGGTCACGTCAATGGGGGTTGTCACCGAGTCGATGGTGGTCTCGCCCTCGTCTTGTGTCACCAGAATGGTGTCGGTATGCTCTTTCTTGAAGAGGTCTGCCATGCGGCGGAAGAATCCCTTGCGGGTCTTCACCACCTCCACGGTGGTCTGTTTCGCCTGGTGGGTCTGTGGCGACTTGGAGCTGACCACGACGGAGTCCATGCCGCTGTTGAGGCTGTTCACCTTTTTGTGCAGGAACTGTTCGTGGCCGTCAGTCTGCAGGGTGCTTGTCAGCTCTCGCAGGTTGGCTTGTTCATCGGCGAGGAGTCCTGTCATCGCACTGTCGGCTTTCTCTCGTTGTCGGGAGTATTCTTGCGAGGCATGGTTGATGTCGAGAATGGTCTGTGTGTTGCTGTATACAAGGTAGATGGCCATGGCGAGGACGATGGCGACGATGCCATATCCAACGGCTACTTTGAGGGGAATACTGTTCTTGACCATATGAATCTTTTGCTATTTGGGTGCAAA
Organism: Subdoligranulum sp. APC924/74; assembly: GCA_963600595.1. Classification (GTDB taxonomy): domain Bacteria; phylum Bacteroidota; class Bacteroidia; order Bacteroidales; family Bacteroidaceae; genus Prevotella. The sequence goes on from CAVCCB010000010.1 coordinate 32,439, forward strand.
AATACAAAAAATCTTGCCATCCTGATGCAGGGCGGCAAGATTTCTTTTTCAAACGACGCGCAATTACTGTTTTCTGAAGGTGTTATTCTGCTGTGAAGTTTGGAGCAGTGGTGGCGTGTGTGGTGGTGTCGGCTGGCTGCTGTGGTGTGTTTGTAGTGTCTGCCGGTGCCACGGTGTCGGTGGGAACCACGTTGTTATAACTCTCTGACTTGTTGCTTGCCACTGCGTTGCTCACTGATACGAATACGAATGCTGCTGCGATAGCTGCGAATACTAACTTTTTCATAACTACTTGTTTTTTAAATGTGAATATTGTTATTAATACTTTCACTATCTCTTGTCACAATCGCCGTGCCAAAACAAGTCAGTTCTTGTTAAGTATTTGGTAATCAGTGCTTATGTTTGTTTGCGCCAAAAATGAGGAAGTGGGGAATGTGGGGAAATACTGTGGAATATTTCCCCAATGGAGTGTGGAATAGCCTCTACAGTCCGTATTTCTTCAACTTGTTGTAGAGTGTCTTCCTGTCCACGCCCAAGAGCATAGCCGCCTTGCTCTTGTTGCCGCTGGCGGTGCGCAGGGCTGCCTCGATGCGCTGCTGTTCGGTCTGCTCGTCGTGAAGGGGAAGCGGTTGGGTGGGGGAGGAGAGGACGTTCATCGACTGCTCCAGCTCGGCGATGCCGATGTAGTCGCCTTTGGCGAGGAGGGTGGATCGTTTCATCACGTTGTTCAGTTCCCTCAGGTTGCCGGGCCAGTCGTAGGAGGCAATGCGCTCGGAAGCCTTGGCGTCGAGTCCTTCCACCTCTCGCCCCAGTTCCTTGTTGGCTTGTTGGATGAAGAGGTTGGCGAAGAGGAAGAGGTCGGTGCCACGGTCTTTCAACTCGGGCATATAGATGGTGAACTCATTGATGCGGTGGTAGAGGTCCTCGCGGAACTTGCCTTCCGCCACCCGTTGTGCGAGGTTCTCGTTGGTGGCGCACACCAGTCGGATGTCGATGTCTGTCTCCTTCGTGCCTCCGAGCGGACGCACCTTGCGCTCCTGCAGTGCCCTGAGCAGTTGCACCTGCACCTCGTAGTTTAGGTTGCCCATCTCGTCGAGGAAGAGGGTGCCGCCGTTTGCCATCTCGAAGGCTCCCTTCTTGTCTTGGTCGGCTCCCGTGAAGGCTCCCTTCACATGACCGAAGAACTCGGAGGCGGCAACATCCTTGGGGATGGCTCCGCAGTCGAGGGCAAAGAAGGGCTTGTCCTTGCGGGGACTCAGCTCATGGATGCGGTGCGCCACATATTCCTTTCCCGTGCCGCTGGCTCCCAGGATGAGTACCGACATGGGCGTGGGTGCCACGAGACCCACATATTCGTAGAGTTGCCTCGATGCCTCGCTCTTGCCCTCTATATATTTAGGTATAGAGACATTGTCCTCACAATTCTTCTCTCTTACCTCTTCGCTCTTCCCTTTCAGCGCCTCGTTGATTTTCTCCAGCAGGATGTCTGGAGGGAAGGGCTTGGAGATATAGTCGGTGGCTCCCGACTTCATGGCGAGGACGGCGTTCTGCACCTCGGCATAGCTGGTCATGACGATGAAGGGAAGGGCGAGCTGCTGCCTGGTGGTCCAGCGCAGTATCTCAAGACCGTCATGGTCGGGGAGTCTGAGGTCGGAGAGTATCAGGTCGAAATGCCCGTTGTCCTGCAGGCATCTCAATGCCGCACCGACGGAAGTCACCCTGTCGGCGCAGAACCCTTTCTTCTTGAGCCATGTCTGTATCATGGTTCCAAAAGTCAAGTCATCCTCTACAATCAATATGTTCGCCATTTTTTATGAGTCTGTTTTTTGAGTCGGTTTATTTGCAATTTGTGTGCAAAGATAGTGTATTTATATGGAAGTAGCCACGTCTTTTCACATTTTTTAGCCTCAAAATGCCGGTGAAAGATTTTGTATATTCGTGAAATCTTCCTATTTTTGCAAATCGTTGCCGGAGCAGGGTGCGTCGGCTCTATGACTAAGAAACAACGGAAATGGCAGAATCACTGAAGGAGAAAACAGCCAAGGGGCTTTTTTGGGGAGCGATGAACAATGGGGCGATGCAGGTCATCGGTCTGGTGTTCGGTATCATGCTCGGTCGCCTGCTCTCGAAGGCTGACTTCGGCATGATGGCGATGATCAACATATTCCCCCTTATTGCCATTGCCTTGCAGAACAGTGGGTTCGCTTCGGCGATAGGCAATCTCAAGCAACCCACGGCGAATGACTATAACTCGGTGTTCTGGTTCAATATTATCGTGGGTTCCTCCCTGTATGTCATCCTCTTCTTCTGCGCTCCGTTCATCGCCGACTTCTATCATGATGAGA
>CAVCCB010000011.1:0-34630 GCA_963600595.1 Subdoligranulum sp. APC924/74
CTATGATGGAATAGAACATGACGTGTTCCAGCACATCCCCCAGTTCCTTCTTGATATTCTTATAGTCGCACTTCATAAGCGCATCGCAAAGCTCGAAAGTCTCCTCAATGGTATTCGGGCGAAGACTCTCGAAGGTCTGCTTCCTGTCCCAAGGACACTGCAGGCGCAAGCGGTCCTGCACGTCCAGCAAGCGGCTGAACGCCGCCAATTTTTCTTCTTTTGTATGCATCATCTAAGAAATTATATTTTAAAGATTCCTCTTCCACCTTTTCCCAGCCTTGGTATTGAGGAAATGGCAAAAGACAACGCAAATACAAACATCATTACGTTAAAAAACAAATACGCTTCCATATTTTTATTCTTTTAATTTCAACAGATCATTGGCACTATATGCGAGCAAGAACCCACAAACGGAACCAACAAAAAACACACAACATTAACCAAGCCGAATTCGCCACCGATTATCAGAGGCGACAATCCGCCCACGGCGACGCTGCCAAACATCAGCTTCGCCATGTCGCAGAGAAAACCGGCGAGCAGCTTCCTCCCATCTTGTTCTGTTACTTCTTTTACCGCATTGCTAACCATTGGTTTTATGTAAAAATATGTAATTTTGCTGCAAAGATAGCATTTTTCAGTCAAAAAGTAGTATCTTTGCACCGATTTTTTTAGGAAAAGAAATAAAAAATACATAAACAATGGAATTAGCAAGTAAGTACGATCCACAAGCAGTGGAAAGTAAATGGTATCAGTACTGGCTCGACAACAAGCTCTTCAGCTCGAAGCCAGATGGTCGTGAACCCTATACGGTGGTCATTCCACCACCCAACGTGACCGGTGTGCTCCACATGGGCCACATGCTCAACAATACCATCCAGGACATCCTCGTCCGCCGTGCCCGTATGGAGGGAAAAAACGCCTGCTGGGTGCCTGGCACAGACCACGCCAGCATCGCCACTGAGGCGAAGGTGGTGAACCGCCTCGCACAGCAGGGCATCAAGAAGACCGACCTCACACGCGACGAGTTCCTCAAGCACGCATGGGACTGGACCCACGAACACGGAGGAATCATCCTCAAGCAGTTGCGCCGACTTGGTGCCAGCTGCGACTGGGACCGTACTTCGTTCACCATGGACGAGACACGTTCCAAGGCTGTCATCCATGTATTCTGCGACCTCTACCAGAAGGGACTCATCTACCGTGGCGTGCGCATGGTGAACTGGGACCCCAAGGCTCAGACCGCCCTCAGCGACGAGGAGGTAATCTATAAGGACGAACACTCCAAGCTCTACTATCTGAAATACTATGTAGTGGAGCAGGACTGCCAGCAGGTGGAGGAAGGCAACGTGATGCACAAGGACGAGAAGGGCTACTACGCCGTGGTTGCCACCACCCGTCCCGAGACCATCATGGGCGACTCAGCCATGTGCATCAACCCTGCCGACCCCAAGAACACATGGCTCAAGGGCAAGCACGTCATCGTGCCTTTGGTGAACCGTGAGATTCCCGTCATCGAAGACTCCTATGTGGAGATAGAATTTGGTACAGGCTGTCTGAAGGTGACCCCTGCCCACGACATCAACGACCACGCCCTCGGACTGAAGCACGGTCTTCAGACCATCGACATCTTCAACGACAACGGAACCATCAGCGAGGCTGCCGGAATGTATGTGGGCCAGGACCGCATGGACGTGCGCAAGCAGATTGCCATCGACCTGGAGGCTGCCGGTCTCATGGAGAAGGTAGAGGACTACAACAACAAGGTGGGATTCTCCGAGCGCACCAACGTACCTATTGAGCCTAAGCTCTCCACACAGTGGTTCCTCAAGATGCAGCACTTCGCTGACATCGCCCTCGCTCCCGTCATGAACGACGACATCGAGTTCTATCCCAAGAAATACAAGAACACCTACCGTCACTGGCTGGAGAACATCAAGGACTGGTGCATCAGCCGCCAGCTCTGGTGGGGACACCGCATTCCAGCCTACTATTTCGACAACAACGGCAAGCAAGACTTCGTCGTTGCTGAAACCGCAGAGGAAGCCTTGAAACTCGCACAGGCAAAGAAAGCCGACGTGAAGACAGAAGAGCTGGAACAGGAGAGCGACTGCCTCGACACATGGTTCTCCTCATGGCTGTGGCCCATCTCCCTCTTCGACGGCATCGAGCACCCCGACAATGAGGAAATCAACTATTATTATCCCACGAGCGACCTCGTGACCGGTCCTGACATCATCTTCTTCTGGGTGGCACGTATGATCATGGCAGGCTACGAGTACCGTGGCAAGATGCCTTTCAAGCACGTTTATTTTACAGGTATCGTGCGCGACAAGCTCGGTCGAAAGATGAGCAAGAGCCTCGGCAACTCGCCCGACCCATTGGAGCTGATCGACAAGTTCGGCGCCGACGGCGTTCGCATGGGTATGATGCTCTCGGCACCAGCCGGCAACGACATTCTCTTCGACGAGAGTCTCTGCGAGCAGGGACGCAACTTCAACAACAAGATTTGGAACGCCTTCCGCCTTGTGAAGGGTTGGCAGACCGCCGACATCGAGCAGCCCAAGAGCGCCGAGATTGCCGTAAAGTGGTTCGACGCCAAGCTCAAGGAGGTGAACGAAGAGATGCAGAAGCAGTTCAAGGACTACCGCATTTCAGAGGCATTGATGACTGTGTATAAGCTCTTCTGGGACGAGTTCTCATCCTGGTACCTGGAGATGGTGAAGCCTGCCTACGGACAGCCCATCGACAAGCAGAGCTACGAGGCAACCCTCAGGTTCTTCGATGCCCTTCTGAAAATGCTGCATCCCTTCATGCCCTTCATCACCGAAGAGTTGTGGCAACACATCTACGACCGCAACGACGGCGAGAGCATTATGCGCGAGAAGCTGGAGATTCCCGCTCCCACCGCAGAGGAGCAGAAGCTCGCCGCCGACATCGAGAACGTGAAGCTCATCATCGCCGGCGTTCGCACCGTTCGCAACCAGAAGAACATCGCTCAGAAGGAGCAGTTGACGCTCCAGGTGGTGGGCAAGAACGACTTTGCCGCCTACGACGACGTAATCCTCAAGATGGCGAACCTCGACAAGATTGAGGTCATTACCGAGAAGAGCGCAGATGCCTCGGGCTTCATGGTGGGTACCGACGAGTTTGCCGTGCCATTGGGCGACCTCATCGATGTGGAGGCTGAGATAGAGAAGGCAAAGGCGCAGCTCCAGCACCTCGAAGGCTTCCTTGCCGGCATCCGCAAGAAGCTCGGCAACGAGAACTTCGTGGCTCATGCTCCAGAGAAAGTGGTGGCTATGGAACGCAAGAAGGAAAGCGACTCCATGGAAAAGATTGCCGCCCTCAAGGCCACTATCGAGGAGCTTAGCAAGAAATAGTTTTCCAATCTAAGCGTTTTTATATGAGAAATTTTTTCAGAATCCTCATCATAGGCTTCGTCTCCGCAACCACGCTCTGTGGGTGTGGAGGCGAGGCTGTCGATGTCACCACGGTCAACAAGCAGACCATCCTCGCCTTCATGCCCTGGACGGTGAACTTGACTTCCAATTTGAAGCAGAATATCGACAGCATCGACGCAGCCATCGTCAAGAACCAAGGTTTGACCAACTCGCGCGTATTGGTGTACTTCAGCACTTCGGCAACAGACGCCAACCTCTATGAGCTGGTATACAACGAGACGACCAAGAGTGTTGACCATGTCATCCTCAACACCTATTACGACAACTCCTATACCACGTCTGACGGATTCGCCAACATCCTCAAGGAGGTGCAGAACAATGCCCCCGCCCTGAACTACGCCCTCATCATCGGTGCTCACGGCTGCGGATGGACTTTCAAGGACACCTGGTCCAACTACCCGTCGAGGGCAACCGCAGACGGCAAGGAGGCACCCTTCTTCTCTTTCGGTCCCGACCCCGACCACCCCATCACACGATTCTTCGGGGCAACGTCTTCCGCAGACAACATGATGGATGTGACCGACTTGGTAGAGGGTATCAAGAAGAGTGGCATCAGCAAGCTGCAATACATCCTCTTCGACGCTTGCTACATGGGCAATGTGGAGACGGCTTACGAGTTAAAGGATGTGACCAACTTCATGTTGGCGTCCTCCAGTGAAATTCTCTCTTCAGGTGTCCCTTATTACAGCCTGTGGAGCTATCTGAACTCCGCCACGCCCAACTACTCCAGCGTAGTCTCAGGCTTCTGCAATTTCTACAACAATTTACCAAAGAATCCCTGTGGCAATTTCGCAGCCATCGACTGCCGCCAAATGGACAAGTTGGCTGAGGTAATGAAGAACATCAACGCCCAGTACAAGTTGAGCGAAACCATCAACCTCGACTCCATCCAGCGACTGGACGGCTTCGATATGATGCAAGGTGCCAAGAGACACCTCTTCTATGACCTGGAGACATACGTAGACAGCCTCCACCCCAGTGGCTATCTCAAGTCGCAGTTCACCACCCAACTGCAGGCAACAGTCACGGCAGCACAATCTACAGAGAAAATCCTCAGTTGTCTGAATCCGCTAAAAACAGAATACATCCCCATCAAGCACTATTCGGGATTGTCCATCTCCGACCCCAGCATCCATTCCGTCGCCGTCAGCGGAAGGGAAAGGACAGGTTGGTGGAAAGCCACACACTAAGGAGTGAAGAATCAGAAAAAGGTAAAGAGTATATGGAATATTTCATCATAGACAAGAACGGACAGCAGGCAGGGCCTTTCAGCATTGCCCAGCTCATCCAGCAGGGCATCACCCCCGAGACCCTCGTCTGGAAACAGGGAATGGAGGACTGGACTCCCGCATGGCAAGTGGAGGAACTGAAAAACAGTATACCGCCCGCCTACCATGCTCCCGAGCAACCCAGCCAGCAGCAGCCTTCCAACAACCAAGGGCAATCCTTCAATGAGCAGCCGCCCTTCAACCAGCAGCCGCCCAAGAAGAACAGCAAGCTCGTGTGGAAACTATTAGTAGCAGCCATCGTGTTCATCCTCCTCATCTTTGCTTTCACCAACCCCAGCGAAGAGGCGCATAAAAACAAGGTCTGCACGGAAGTCACCACTGCCGTAGAGAAGGCGACGGAGACCACCGACAACAATTTCTTCACCCAGGGCATCCGCTCCTTCGCAAAGATGATGGCGGGCAATTTCCTAAATACTGCCCTCGACGAGCTCTTCGAATACCACAACTATATGCTGTTCTCCAAGGGAACGGTACAGTTCAACGGCAAAGAACACGCTGTGAGCTTCGGCATCCTCGGGAAGGTATACACGATGAACAGCGATGACATGGTAAAGGCACTGGAAGAAGACTCCCGTCTGAACATCATGGAGAACGAATCCTCATCCCCTAACCCAAGTGATGTGACAGGCAGCGATAATGCAACTGGCAGCGATGATGCAGACAGCGACAAGGCTGCCAGCAACGACGTAGAGAAACGCCTGGAGGACAAGGCAAATTCTGCCATCGACAGAATTACCGACAAGGTAAGCAAGAAAATCGAGGACAAGATTAATCAGAAGATTGACGAAGCGACAGATTCCTCTACCGTAGAAAAACTCGTAGAGAAGGTATTGTCCCTCTTCTGAGAAGCGCTCACTTTGAACGATCCTTATGCAACGATATATAAAAGCCCGGCAAGAGTCATCTTACCGGGCTTTTTTTCATGAATTACTACAACACCTTGCTGAGGAATTCCCTCAATCGCACTGACTGGGGATGCTCGAATATCTGCTCGGGAGTGCCCTCTTCCGTAATGTGGCCGTCGCTAAAGAAGAGCACCCGGTTAGCCACCTCGCGGGCAAACCCCATCTCGTGCGTCACCACCACCATGGTCATTCCCCCTGCAGCCACGTCCTTCATAAGTTGCAACACCTCGCCCACCATTTCCGGGTCGAGGGCAGAGGTGGGTTCATCGAAGAGCAACACCTCAGGATTCATTGCAAGGGCACGGGCTATCGCCACTCGCTGCTTTTGTCCGCCCGAAAGACTGTCGGGGTAGGCATCAGCCTTGTCGAGCAGTCCGATGCGCTCCAAGAGCTGCATAGCCTTCTCCCCCGCCTCTTGCCGGGTCATCTTGCCCAACTCAACGGGTGCCAGCATGATATTGCGGCGGATGGTCATGTTGGGGAACAGGTTGAACTGCTGGAACACCATTCCCACTTGTTGGCGCATCTTGTTGATGTCCACATCGTTGGAAGTGATGTCTACACCGCCCACCAGCACCTTGCCGCTGGTGGGTTTCTCCAGTAGGTTGATGGAGCGCAGAAAGGTACTCTTCCCGCATCCCGACGGTCCGATAACAGCCACCACATCGCCCTGGTTCACAGAGGTGGAAATGCCCTTAAGCACCTCGTTGTCACCAAATCGCTTGACCAAGGATTCTATTCTTATGATTTCTTTCCTGTTCCCTTCCATATTTTCACATTTTCATATTTCAATATTCCCATTATTTCCTAAGCTGTTTCTCCAGTCTGTGCACGCCAGCAGAGAGAGCCAGCACGATGACGAGATAAATGCACGCCACCATTCCGAGTGGAAGCATGGCGTCGTAGGTGACGCTGCGGATGATGTCGGACCCTTTGGTCAAATCCACGAGTCCGATGTAACCGCTGATGGAGGTTTCCTTGAGCAAGGTAATCAGCTCGTTGCCCATGGCAGGCAAGACATTCTTGAAAGCCTGCGGCAGGATGACGAGCCGCATCGTCTTGCCATATGACAGCCCAAGGCTCCTGCCCGCCTCCATCTGGCCGTTGTCCACCGACATGATGCCCGAGCGCACCACCTCAGCGATGTAGGCTGCGGAGTTGAGTCCGAATGCAATGACCGCCACCACGATTTTGTTGACATCCACAGAGGCGAACACCACATAATAGATGATAAGCAACTGCACCATGGTCGGCGTTCCCCTCACGATGGTGAGGTACAGTTGACAAACCATATCCAGGATTCTCAGCTTGCCCGTCTTGTCATGGGTGGAGCGTATGATGGCAATCACGGTGCCCAAGATGACGGAGAGGATAATGGCGAAGATGGTAATGACGAGCGTGTTGCCCAAGCCCTTGAGCAGGTACTGGTAACGGGCACCGTCGACAAAACACACCTTGAACTTGTCTACGATTCCCAGTCCGCTATCATTCTCCACCTCTTCATTGTTCACCAGTATCACCTCATGCACAGTGGTATAAGGATCCGTGAAGTTGATGTTTTTCTCCCTCTCCGGGGTAACAGACATGCCGGCGATGCCGGCATCTGCCTTTCCGGACTGCACGGAGGCGATGATGGCGTCGAACTCTATGTCTTGTATCTCCACGTCCACGCCCAGTTCGTCACCAATGGCATGGGCGATGTCCACGTCAATACCAACTATCTGTCCGTCCTTATGATACTCGAAAGGCTCGAAGGTGGCATTAGTGGCAAAGCGCAGCATACCGTCTTCCAGTCCCAAGTCGCTGCGGTCTCTCCTGCCACTCTTGGACGGTGTATAAGCCACCGACATCTGCTGGTCGATATGACGGCTCACAATAGAGTCGATGGTGCCGTTTCCCTTCAACCGGAACAGCGCTTCATTGATGGCGTTTCTCAAGGCCGAGTTCCCTTTTGAGACGCAGATGGCAAACTCCGTTCCTTTCAATATCTCCGGCAGGATGCGGAGCGAGGGGTTCATTCGTTGGAACGCCTTCGCAGGTGCCTCGTCGGTTACCACACAGTCTACCTTGCCCTGCTTGAGAGTCTGGACGGCGTCTGCTACCTTGTTGAAACGCTCCACCTTGGCACCCTTGCCTTTCTCCTCCAGTTTCGTGGCAAGTCCGTCGCTCGTGGTGCCCAGTTGCACTCCAATGGTGGCTCTGTCCAAGTCGGCAATTTTCCTTACTGGCTGTTTTTCATCGTTAGCACCGCAGGCAGCGAACACGCCACAAAGAAGCACGGCGACAAAAGCCCAAACGCTGATTCGTAATCTCCCAAGTCTCATCCTTCGTTGATTTTGTTATGTTTTCTTATTCCATGACGGTGAAGTCCGTAACTATCTCACTTCCTCCACTATCGTCTTGATGCCCTTAATCTTCTCTCCCTTCACCTTTTGCAACACGGCATGGAGACGGGGGCGGGAGACGGCTGCGTAGGCATACCGGTCCTTGACATCTATCTTTCCTATCTCGGAGGGGGTGAGGCCGCCTTTCTTGCAGAGGTAGCCCACGATGTCGCCCTTGCTGATCTTGTCCTTTTTCCCCTTGCCGATATATAATGTAGCCATCTTTGGCAGAGCGGGGGCTGGCAGTTCGGCAGGTATCTCATAGTCCTTCACCTCTGCATCCACATACTCCGGCATCTGCTCCGTGGGGCCCAAGAGGAAGAAAGCCCTGCCCTGAGATTCCCACCGCGCAGTTCTTCCGACACGGTGGATGTAACCGTCCTCACTCTCGGGCAGATGGTAATGGATGATGTTGTCGATGTCGGGAATGTCAAGTCCACGGGAGGCAAGGTCGGTGCTGACGAAGACATTGGCACTGCCATTACTGAACTTGTAAAGGGCATCCTCACGCATCTTCTGTTCCATGCCGCCATGGAAGAAGGAAGTGGAAAAACCCTGTTCCACGAGGTAGTTGTTGGTGCGCTCCACACTGTCGCGATAGTTGAGGAACACGATACTGCTCTGGTCGCCCAGACTGCGGAGCAACTGGGAGAGACTCTCCAGTTTGTCTTTCTGCTGACTGCTCACTTTATAGATAGACACGCGTTCCGGCACTTGCTCATCATCCAGCCGGTAATCTATCTTCTCCACCCTACCCATGTGTACGAACCTGGGGATTGCCTCAGCCTCGGTGGCAGAGAGGAGGAAATGACGCTTCAGGCAAGGCAGTGACTCCATCAGACGACTCATCTCGTCCTGGAATCCCATCTCCAGACACTTGTCAAACTCGTCTATCACGAGGTACTTGATGCGTTCCGGGTTGAGGTTTCCCTTGGCCAGATGATCGTTAAGACGGCCGGGGGTGCCGAAGACCACTTGTGGGCGGACCTGGTTCATGACACGATGCTCGTCCATCGTCGCCCGTCCGCCATAGCAAGCCATCGCCCTAAGTCCGCTTCCCATATTCTTGAGAACAGTCACCGACTGCAACGCCAACTCACGTCCCGGTGTGACGATGACTGCCTGTGGCTCATCGTCGGAGGCATCCACCAATTGCACCAAGGGCAAGAGGTAAGCCAAGGTCTTGCCACTGCCCGTAGGCGACAGCACCACCACATCCTTGTCACTATGCAACATCGCATGCATCACATCTTGCTGCATCGCATTCTGCTCAATGCCTAACTTTGCCAATATTCTATCTATCATACGTATTCATGTTTTTTTATTTTCTTACTTGCTTTTCTTGCGCAACAACAGGTCCACTTCCTCGAATTCTTTTCCCATATTCAGGTTGAGGTAGATGGTGTAAAGCGGCAGTCCCCATTTGTCCACCGCATCAGGTTGCAAGGTGCGGTAGCGTTCCAGATAGGGCATCGCCTCTTTGTAATAAGCCAGGATTTGCTGGTGTTCCTTGCGAGTAACCTTTGCGTTCTTGTCCAGTTCCACCGCCATGTTGAAGTTGGCAAGCCCGGCATTATAGAAAGCCTCCACCAGGCTGTCATTCTTTTCGATGACACACTTGCTGATATCGAAGCTCTCCTTGTTCCTGCCAAGGTTCAGCAGCAGGGTACTCTTCGCAAACAAGTAATTCTCGTTGTCGGGATCCACGACAAGCGCCCTGTCAGCCACATTCATGGCAGAGTCCAACTGGTTGCGGTCGGAATAATACTCCACGAGCCTTGGGAAGAAGAAGGGAAACTTGGGGGAATGGCGGAATCCCTCCTTCAGTGTCTGCTCATAGCGCGCCGTATCCTTCTCCAGCTTATAGGTCTCCGCCAGATACTGGAGCATATAGTCATAGTGGGCTGTATCCTTCAGCGCCTCATAGGCATGATGGAGCGTTGCCTTCGCATCCTGCATCTTATATCCGCAATACACCGCCCAGTAGGCAGCGGAGGGAAGATGCTTGTCGCGCTGCGCATAATCGTAGTCTTTCAGCAAGGGGGAAGTGGCACACTCTATGTAACGGTCGAAGAAACGGTAGGCTTCGGCATACTTCTGCTTCCTCACAAGCCATGCGCCGCCATTGTACAGATTGGGGCGTATCTGGTTGAGATAAGCGGCGTTTTCCTTGCGGAACTCCAGTGTCACCCTACCCTTCCTGTCGGGCAAGGCATCGACAGAGTCCAGACTCTCGGCGACCTCGAACAATTTTCGGGCGAAGCCAAAGAGCTGTACGGTGTCGTATTTCTCCTTGAGATAGAATTTCTCGTTGCCTTGCTCGTATTGCTTGAGCACGGCGTCATATAATACCTTCCAGATTTTCTTGTTGCCCCTGTTGGCAGAATCCTTGAGCAGGGTTTCCATGCTCTTCTGCGCATCCTCGAGTTTCTTCCCCGACTTGATGATATCTTTTGCCGCCAGAATCTCTTTCTTTTGTGCCGTCATTTGCGAAGGCCAAAAGAAAAGGGCGATGTACAACGAGGTCAGAAAGAATCGTTTCATTATCACTAAAATTACTTTTTACCGAATTGAAAATAATACCAATATGTGTTTCCGTATGTGTCGCGCAGTGCCGACTGCCTCTCCTGTGGATTGGCAAACTTATGTTCCAATGCCTGGTAATCCTGGAAATCAGCCTCCATCACATTGTTGCTATACACCAGGCTCGGATGGGTGCGCCGATGGGTGTAGAGCATCAACGCCTCGGCATAATGCTTGGGCAGCGTGGGCGCTGTCACGTCATAATGCCGCTGTACCTCCTGCACAAACTGGTCAAGTTTCTTGTCGAGCAACAGTCCGCACAGTTTGTAGTCTTCAGGCACAACATAGTGCATCTTCCTTTGCATCATCCACTTGGAGGGCGGCGTCATCCATTTTGGGGCCTTCCACATTATCGACTTGGTGGTGACGCTGTCTATCATCATCGCCTTGCTACCGCCCACCAGCGGATAGGTGAACAGGCGGTTGCCCATGCCTCCAGTCTTGTAGAGACAGGCTGTCCTGAGCATTACGAGCGAGGAGTCGGTGTCCAGAGAGTTCTTGCCCACCTCCAGCGCCTCTCCATACCTGCCCTCCTTCATCAGGCATTCCATCTTCATCCTTTGGTGGAAGATGCGGTCGTTGCTCGCCACCAGCGTCGTGAGTAGCATCATGACGCAAAGCAGCAGCAAGCTCTGCCAGGTGTCTCTTGACAGCCATCTTCCCTTTCCCAGCTCCGGCTCGTATGGCTCCGTCTGCATAATGACCCACATCGCTCCTCCCCAAAGGACCAGCAGCAACGGGGCGAGCCAGTACCAGCTACCCAAACCGTGAAGGCAGTCTACGTCGTTGGGAATGTCTGTGATGATGGTCAGGAGCAACAACGACGGGAAATAGGTGAGTCCATGGAAACGCCGTTTCACATGAGTCACCGAAAACACACCCACCTGAACAAGGAGGAGTACAAGCGTTGTCAGCACTGGAGCCAGGGTGTGGTTGTAAGACGTCACACCGCCTGACAAGATATGCTGGGCTGCCGCCAGTACTCCTCCTTGATAATTCAAGTAGGTGTAACAGAATGTCACAAAGATGATAGCACAGGTGAGACGCATCTTCACCGTGCTATTCTTTTTCATTTCTTTCATTTCTTATTTATATCATTCTTCTTTCTCAGCACCAAGGCAGACCGGGCTGGCAGATAGAGCTTCAGCCACCCCTTCTTGTCTTTCTCATAGAGGGGGTCGGGGCTGGTCTCATGCACCATCGTGTCATCGTTCAGGCCGTTGCCGCCAAAATCGGGACTGTCACTGTCAAGCACAATCTCATACGAACCCTCGGGAACGAGGAATCCATAGTCGGTGAAGGAACGGGCCGGTGAGAAATTGAACACGAAGAGCAGGTCTCCCCTTGTGTAGGCGAGCACCTGGTCGCCATCATTGTGCCAGATTTCTTGCACCACAGTCTTGTTGAAGTTGCGCTCACTCGTGATAACCTTGAGCATTTCTCTGTCGAAATCGCCCAAATAGTGGTAACACAATTGTTTATCGTCCACCAGGTTCCATTGTCTGCGGGCATATTTATAGCTCCATCCGTTGCCCTCACGCGGGAAATCGATCCATTCCGGATGACCGAATTCATTGCCCATGAAGTTGAGGTAGCCGCCATTGATGGTACTGGCGGTGACCAGCCGTATCATCTTGTGCAACGCAATGCCGCGGTGCGCCATGTCGTTCTCGTCACCTTTCTTGAAGTGCCAGTACATGTCGGCGTCTATCAGGCGGAAGATGATAGTCTTGTCTCCCACCAGCGCCTGGTCGTGGCTCTCGCAGTAGGAAATGGTCTTCTCGTCGGCACGGCGGTTCTTCACCTCCCAGAAGATACTGCTGGGCTTCCATGCCTCGTCGGGCAACTCCTTGATGGTCTTGATCCAATAGTCGGGAATGTTCATCGCCATGCGGTAGTCGAAGCCATAGCCTCCATCCTCAAACTTTGCTGCCAAGCCGGGCATTCCGCTCACCTCCTCAGCTATGGTGATGGCGTTCTTGTTGACCTCGTGAATCAGGCAGTTTGCCAGGGTGAGGTAACAGATGGCGTTGTCATCCTCATGACCGTTGAAGTAGTCGCCATAGTTGCAGAACGCCTCTCCCAGTCCGTGCGAGTAGTAAAGCATGGAGGTGACACCGTCGAAGCGGAAGCCGTCGAAGTGGAACTCATTGAGCCAGTACTTGCAGTTGCTAAGGAGGAAGTGCATCACCTCGTCCTTGCCATAGTCGAAGCAGAGACTGTCCCATGCGGGATGCTCATGCCTGCCGCCGGGATAGAAATACTGGTTGGGGTCACCGGCAAGGTTACCGAGTCCCTCCACCTCGTTCTTTACGGCGTGCGAATGTACGATGTCCATGATGACTGCCACGCCCTTTTGATGGGCGGCATCGATGAGCGCCTTCAGTTCCTCGGGGGTACCGAAGCGGCTGCTCGCTGCAAAGAAGCTGCTCACATGATAGCCGAAGGAGCCATAGTAGGGATGCTCCTGGATCGCCATGATTTGGATGCAGTTGTAGCCGTCCTTGATGATGCGTGGGAGCACGAGGTCTTTGAACTCTGTATAGGTACCCACCTTTTCTGCATCCTGCGCCATGCCGACGTGGCACTCGTAAATGAGCAATGGAGTGGTCTTGGGCTTGAAGGAATTCTTCTTCCACTTGTAAGGCTCGGGGTTCCACACCTGTGCCGAGAAGATCTTGGTATTCTCATCCTGCACGACGCGCTGTGCCCATGCCGGGATTCTCTCTCCGCAGCCTCCTTTCCAATGCACTTTCATCTTGTATAGGTCACCATGCTTCACGGCCTTCTCCGACAGCTTCAGTTCCCAGTTGCCGGTGCCCTGAATGCGCTTGGCGCGATACTTCTCCGATTCCGTCCAGCTGTTGAAGTCTCCGATGAGATAAATGTCGGTGGCGTTGGGTGCCCATTCTCTGAAGACCCACCCACGGGTTGTCTTGTGGAGTCCGAAGTACTCATAACCGTTGGCGAAGTCGCTCAAGGTCTGTTTGCCTCCACGGGTCAATTGTTGTAGTTTCCATACTGCGTGGTCATGGCGGCCACGAATGGCATCCTCATATGGTTCCAGATACGGGTCGTTCTTCACCAGCCCGATATGCTTCACCACGGTTTTCTTTGTTTTAGCCATAGCTCATGATTTTAGATTGTTTAACTATATATTTATTCTTAATCTTCAAACCGTTTTCCGTTCTCATAGGACCCCTTTGCCGTAATCTGCCCGTTGCGGTCTTTCTCCACGAAGCGCCCGTCACGCCGGTCGTCCTTGTAGTTTCCCTCAAAGCGCTTGCCGTCTTTCTCTATCTCGATACAACCGCCCTCGCGCTTTCCGTTGCGCAAGGTTCCCTTGAAACGCTTGCCGTCAGCATAGAAGATACTTACCGCACCATCTACCTTTCCACGGTGGAACTCCCCCTCATACACGTCGCCGCCCTTCTTTGTCAGCTTTCCGTTGCCGTCCTGAAGGTCGTCTTTCCAGGAACCCACGTACACGTCGCCGTTCTTCCAGCTGAAAGTGCCCTGTCCATGGCGCTGTCCGTCCTTGAACTGCCCGGTATACTTGTCGCCGTTGGCTGCACGGAACACGCCCTCACCGGTGCGTTCTCCCTGGGAGTAGTCACCCTCGTACACATCACCGTTATGGAACTTGTAGGTACCCTTACCGTCCTGTATGTCATCCTTCCAGTCGCCCACATAGATGTCGCCGTCTGCATACTTGAACGTACCCTTACCCGACCGCTGGTTGTCTGTCCAGTTGCCCTCGTAGGTGGTACCGTCTCCCCAATTGAAGAAGCCGTTTCCGTTTTTCATGTCGTTCTTCCACTGGCCTTTGTACCATGCGCCGCTCGAGTAGGTATAGGTGCCCTTGCCGTCGCGTTTGTCCTTGTACCATGCGCCGTCATACCTGTCCCCATTGTAATAGTACATAATGCCGTGTCCGTGCTGGTAGTCGCGGAACCATAGCCCCACATACTTGTTGTTGTTCTGGAAATAGTATGTGCCCTTTCCATGCTGGTGGTCTTGCATCCACTGTCCCTCGTACTTTTCGCCGTCTGCGAAGGTATATACACCATATCCGTCACGCTTTCCCTTGACGTAAGCGCCCTCGTAAGTGTCGCCGGTGGGAAACACTGTCGTTCCCTTCCCCTGTGGTTTTCCGCCCACCATCTCCCCCTTGTATTGCCCACCGTCACGGGTGATGCAAGAGCCCAGGGAAATCTTCTGTGCGAGAACCGTCAAGGGCGAGAAAGCCAGCAGCACCGCCATTGCTTTTATCTTGCCGTTCATAATCGTTCTTTTCATTCAACCTCCAAAGTTATGATTTTTTTTGCAAACAACCAAATTGATTAAGCAAATTTAAGGTTATTCGCCCCCGTCGGGGTGCGGCTACACCCGCCGGTCAAGCCTCGTATTCCGTCATGTCGGCTATGCCCGCCTCGGCGAGTGCCTCCTTGCGCTCCACACAGGTGCCGCATTTCCCGCAATGCCTTTCGCCGCCCTTGTAGCAGCTCCAGGTCTCGGCATAGTCCAGCCCCAATCGCTTGCCGATGCGTGCAATGTCAGTCTTCGTGATGTTGGTATAGGGAGCCTCCACATGCACGTTCACGTAGGTTCCCGCCTCTGCCGTCTCGTCCATCGCATTGATGAACTCGGGGCGGCAGTCGGGATAGATGGTATGGTCCCCGCCATGGTTGGCTATCAGCACCTTCTTCAGGCCTAAGCTCTCAGCGATGCCCACGGCGATGCTCAGCATGATGCCGTTGCGGAAGGGAACCACGGTCGACTTCATGTTCTCCGCGGCATAATGTCCCTCGGGAATGGCATCGGCACCCTCCAGGAGGCTGCTCTTGAAATACTCGTGCATGAATGCCAGGTCGATGGTGATGTGCTCGATGCCCAGGTGCTCGCAATGCATCTTGGCGAAAGGTATCTCGCGCCCGTTGTGGTTGGAACCATAATTGAAACTGATGCCCAGGGCTATCTCGTCTTTCTTGTCATAGAGGAGCGTGATGCTGTCCATGCCTCCGCTGACGATAATCACAGAATCTTTCATAAATCTACAAATGTGTTTTAAAACTATTCAAATGCAAAGATACTATGTTTTCCATGAATCACCAAGAAAAGAAAGTTTTAATTCCTTATTTTGTGTTAAGTAAAAAAAATACTTAAATTATGACTCATATTTCGGAGAATTTAGCTACTTTTGCAGCTAAATCCGATAAAGCATAGAAAAATGGCAAAGAAACGAACAGAACGAAAGACCAAGTCCTTCAGCGAAGCCCTTGGTTTGCATTATATTTTCAACAACACCATCACCGATTTCTTCCTGGGACTGGCACTCGTCATCGTTGCGATTGTCATCATCATCGCAATGGTCTCATTCCTCAGCACAGGAAGCGCAGACCAGAGCCTGCTGGAAGACTTGCGCCCCGGCGACTGGACCAACACGGAACGGCAGTTCCAAAACTACTGCGGTTCCGTCGGAGCCATCGTGTCCTACTGTCTGATAGCTGTCAACTTCGGCTTTCCAGCCTTCCTGATTCCCTGCATGGTTGCCATGGTGGGACTGCAGGTGATGCATGCCTACAAAATCAACCTGGCAAAATGGTTCTTCTGCCTGATGGTGGTCATGGTGTGGAGTTCCGTCACATTCGCCAAGTTTCTCACGCCCTTGGCAGGGGGGCTCATCTTCAACCCAGGCGGAAGACATGGAGAGTTCGTCGTGCAGCACATGGAGAACATGATCGGGCCTCCCGGACTTACCGCCATCCTTCTCTTCACCGCCATCGGATTCCTCACCTACCTGACCACGGAGACCATCACCGTCATCAGGAAGGCACTCAATCCCATCGGCTATATATCTAATAAGGTGAAATTTGAAATCACCAACCGTAAGAAAGACAAGGAAGAGCAGGAGGAAATCTGCTATACAGCACCTGCCGACACCGGGAAAGAAACCATTGTTACTGACGAAGAACCCACCGAGGACTACACACCGGAAGCGCAGGAGCCCGAGGATCAGGACGAAACAGCCACTGCCCCAGCCGACGGGCAGAATGATGACGGAGAGGAAGAATCGTTCCTGCAGCACCAGCGCAACCTACGCGCCGAGAGAGCGGAACGGGAGGCACAGGAGGCTTCCGAACACATCGGTATGGACATCTCTGTGGCGGCGAGCGACGAGAAGGCGACGGGCAATGTGGTGAGCAACTCCGAGGTGCTCAACACCCCCATCAATCCCAAGGAACCCTTCACTACCTACCAGTACCCCACCCTCGACCTGCTGAAGAAGTACGAGGACAACACTTCCTATATCGACGAGGAGGAGCAGATCAAGAACAAGAACCGCATCATAGAGGTGCTCAACAACTTCGGCGTGCAGATCAAGACCATCCGCGCCACCGTAGGTCCCACCATCACGCTCTACGAGATACAGCCCGCAGAGGGTGTGCGCATCTCCAAGATCAAGAACCTGGAGGATGACATCGCACTGAGCCTTGCGGCACTGGGCATCCGCATCATCGCCCCCATCCCAGGAAAGGGTACGATCGGTATTGAGGTCCCTAACGCCAAGGCAAACATCGTGAGCATGGAGAACATCCTCAACTCCAAAAAGTTCCAGGACACAAAGATGGAACTGCCGCTCGCATTGGGCAAGACCATCACCAACGAGGTGTTCATGGTGGACCTTGCGAAGATTCCCCACCTGCTGGTGGCCGGAGCCACCGGTCAGGGTAAATCCGTGGGACTCAACGCTATCATCACTTCCCTGCTCTACAAGAAGCACCCCAACGAACTAAAGTTGGTACTCATCGACCCCAAGAAGGTGGAGTTCAGCCTCTATGCCCGCATCGCCAACAAGTTCATGGCGGCGGTGCCGGGAGAAGACGAGCCCATCATTACCGATGTCACAAAAGTAGTGAGGACCCTCAACAGCCTCTGTGCACTCATGGACAGCAGATACGACCTGCTCAAGAAAGCCGGGGCAAGGAACATCAAGGAGTACAACCAGAAATACGTGAACCACCGTCTTCGCCTGACAGACGGACATGAGTACATGCCCTACATCGTGGTCATCATCGACGAGTTCGGCGACCTGATCATGACAGCCGGCAAGGAGGTGGAGCTTCCTATCGCGCGTATCGCACAGCTGGCACGTGCCGTGGGCATCCACATGGTTATCGCCACACAGCGTCCTACGACCAGCATCATCACCGGTAACATCAAGGCCAACTTCCCCGGTCGTATCGCCTTCAAGGTGACGGCTGCCATCGACTCGAAGACCATCCTCGACCGTACGGGAGCCAACCAGCTGATAGGCCGTGGAGACATGCTCTACCTGAACGGCAACGAACCTGTGCGCGTACAGTGTGCCTTTGTAGACACGCCCGAGATTGAGCGAATCAACGAGTACATCTCCGGCCAGCCCGGTCCCATCGAGCCCCTGGAGTTGCCCGAGCCTGCCAACGACGAGAACGGCGGGGGCGGAGGCAGCGTGGACGCCCACAACCTCGATCCCTTCTTCGAGGAAGCCGCCCACGCCATCGTCCTCTCCCAGCAGGGAAGTACAAGTATGATTCAGCGCAGGTTCAGCATCGGCTACAACCGCGCCGGAAGACTCATGGACCAGTTAGAGAGTGCTGGCATCGTGGGGGCGGCGCAGGGAAGTAAGCCCAGGGAGGTGCTCATACAGGACGACAACCAGCTCAACAACCTCCTGGCGCAGCTGCGCGGTTAATGATTTCATTTGAGAACGACACCACATATAAGAACATATAAAAAACAAGCAGTATGAAATTGAGAAGAATTTTACTGGCCAGTCTCTGTGCCTTCTGCAGCATGGCGACTTTCGCCCAGACAGCCCGGCAAGTGCTGGACAAGACAGCAGCCCTCATAGGCAAGAAAAGCGGAGCAAGCGCTAACTTCAGCATATCCAGCACCAAGTATGGATCAACAAGTGGAACCGTAGCCATCAAGGGCAACAAGTTCAATGCACGCACTCCACAGAACATCGTGTGGTATGACGGCAAGACCCAGTGGTCGTACATGAAGAAGACCAACGAGGTGAACGTGAGCACCCCCACGCAGGCGCAGCAAATGTCGATGAACCCCTACACCTTCATCAACATCTACAAGACGGGGTACAAGATGGACATGAAGACCACCACCGGCAATTACGAGGTGCACCTCGTTGCCCAGAACACCAAGCGCTCCATCACAGAGATGTACATCATCATCAACAAGAGCAGTTATGTGCCCACTCAGGTCAAGATGAAGCAAGGCAAGAGCTGGAGCACCATCACTATCAGCAACTTCCAGCAGAAGAACATCTCCAACAGCACGTTCACTTTCAAAAGCAAGGATTTTCCCTCGGCAGAGGTGATCGACCTAAGGTAAATCCACGAAATCGGGAAGAGCAAAATAATAGCAGTGGAAGTTAAACCGAACGACTGGCTCACGAGGTTCAGTACATGCTGGTCAAAAAAAGACTGGGTGCAATCACTGCACCCAGCCCACAAAATTAGAGAGTTATAAAAAAATCAAGTATACTGTTAAGTCTACTTGTAATATTCTTTCTTTCCTGCCGCCAATGTATTCTTCATCAGCGAGCAGATGGTCATGGGTCCCACTCCTCCCGGCACGGGAGTGATGTAGGAGCATTTCTCTGCCACCTCGTCAAACTTGACGTCACCGTTCAGGCGGAATCCGCTCTTCCTTGAGGCATCGGGCACACGGGTGGTACCCACGTCGATTACCACTGCCCCCTCCTTCACCATATCAGCGGTCACAAAGTCGGGCCTTCCGATGGCGGCGATAATGATGTCTGCCTCGCGGCACTCCTCCTTGAGGTGGGCGGAATGGGAATGACACACGGTTACAGTGGCATCACCATACTGCTTCTGCATCATGAGCTGCGCCATCGGCTTGCCCACGATGTTGCTCCTGCCCAGGATCACGCACTTCTTGCCGCTGGTCTCTATATGGTAATGCTGCAAGAGTGTGAAGATACCGAGGGGTGTGGCAGAGATGAAGCTGGGCATTCCGAGAGCCATACGCCCCACATTGACAGGATGGAAACCATCCACGTCCTTGCGATAGTCTATCGCCATGGTGACCTTCTGCTCGTCGATATGCTTGGGCAAGGGCAGTTGCACGATGAAGCCGTCCACGTCGGCATCCTTGTTCAGCCTGTCTACGCACAAGAGAAGCTCCTCCTCAGTCACATCGTCCTCATACCTGATGAGCGTAGACTTGAAGCCACACTTCTCACAAGCCAAAACCTTGTTCTTGACGTAGGTCTCGCTACCTCCGTCGTGGCCCACGAGTACAGCGACCAGATGGGGTCGCTTGCCTCCTCCAGAGACCATCTGCTCCACTTCCCGGGCTATCTGTTCCTTGATGGCGGCTGCCGTCGCCTTTCCGTCTATCAGCTGCATTTTCTTTAGTTTATAATTTATAGTTTATAGTTTATAGAGCTATCTTGCTAAACGGCAAAGCCGCTATAAACTATAAACTCTTAATTCTTGTCTACATTCCCGGCATCTTGGGCATTCCCGGCATTCCCTTCATTTTCGCCATCATGGAAGCCATCTTGTTTCCGGTCATCATCTGCATCATCTTGCGAGTCTGCTCAAACTGCTTGATGAGCTTGTTCACCTCCTGGATGGATGTGCCGGAGCCCTTGGCGATGCGCTGGCGGCGAGAGGTGTTCAGGATGCTTGGGTTGGAGCGCTCCTTGGGAGTCATACTGAGGATAATCGCCTCGATGCCCTTGAAGGCATCCTCGGGGATATCCACGTCGCGGATTGCCTTGCCCACGCCCGGCAACATGCTTGCCAAGTCCTTCAGGTTACCCATCTTCTTGATCTGGGCTATCTGGTTGAGGAAGTCATTGAAGTCAAACTGGTTCTTGCGAATCTTCTTCTCCAGCTTCTTGGCCTCCTCCAGGTCGAACTGCTCCTGGGCACGCTCCACGAGGGATACGACATCACCCATACCGAGGATACGGTCTGCCATACGGGCGGGATGGAACACATCGATCGCCTCCATCTTCTCACCCGTACCGATAAACTTGATGGGCTTGGTCACCACCGTGCGGATGCTGAGCGCCGCACCGCCACGGGTGTCGCCGTCCAACTTGGTGAGAACCACTCCGTTGAAATCCAACCGGTCATTGAATTCCTTTGCTGTGTTAACGGCATCCTGACCTGTCATCGAGTCAACAACGAAGAGCGTTTCGTCAGGTCTCAGATGGTTCTTGAGGTTACTGATCTCGTTCATCATCTGCTCGTCGATGGCCAAACGGCCCGCAGTATCCACGATAACCACATCATTGCCATTGGTCTTCGCCTGCTGGATGGCATGGTCGGCAATGGCGCACACGTCCTTGTTGTCGGGCTCGCAATATACAGGCACGCCCACTTGCTCACCCACCACCTTCAATTGGTCGATGGCAGCCGGACGATACACGTCGCAGGCTACGAGCAAGGGCTTCTTGCCCCTCTTGCCCTTCAGCATGTTGGCAAGCTTTCCACTGAAAGTGGTCTTACCGGAACCTTGCAAACCACTCATGAGGATGATGGCAGGATGACCCTCCAGCTTCAGCGGCGACTCCTCGCCACCCATCAGCTGTGCCAGTTCGTCATGCACCAGCTTCACCATCAACTGTCCCGGCTTCACGGCAGTAAGCACATTCATACCCAGCGCCTTTTCCTTCACCTTATTGGTGAATTCCTTTGCCACCTTATAGTTGACATCGGCATCCAACAGAGCACGACGTACGTCCTTCATCGTCTCCGCCACGTTGATTTCGGTTATCTTACCCTCACCCTTCAGTATCTTGAAAGAGCGTTCCAGTCTATCACTTAAATTCTCAAACATTTTCTACTTTTTTATTTTTTGGGCACAAAGATACTATATTTTTTCCGAAAAGACATCGTCCTTTGCCGTAAAAAACACTAATTAGCCGTCATTCCTCCACTTTTTTGCCCGTAGCCTGCTCATACGCCGCCACGATGGGGTCTTTTTTCTCATATTCCTTCATGAATTCCTTTGCCTTCTTCAGGTGCTTGCGGTCCCGGCGTCCCCTTCTGTCAAGCATTTTGCCCAGGTCGAAGCCCGCCAAGGGCGACTTGCCCAGCGAGGCGTTCTGCGCCGCTTCGGCAGCTGCGGCATCCAGCTGGCGGTTCATCTCCTTCATGTGTTCCTGGTTCTTTCCCCACACCTCGACAGTGCCCAGCTGCTGGCTCTCGGGCAGCATAAAGAGCGTGTCGGGCAGCTCTTTGTAGCTGACCGTCGTTTTCAGGAATCCCTTCTTGGAGACCGTTACACTGTCAAACGCATACTTCATCGTCCAGTAGCCGCGGTAGTCGGTCCTCGCCCAATGGTTGTTGTCCGTACGGATCAGTGCCTCACGAATGGGCACATGGTCTTCCGCTGATGCAATGACACAGGTCTTCTGTGCCAACGCCCCGCTTACCGATACCATCACCAGGATGACGGAAAGGAATATTTTTCTTTTATGCCAAATTTTGTCGTTCATGCTTGCAAAAGTAAGCAATCTTTTCCAACTATCCAAATCGTCAGACAGATGTTTAAACAGATTAAGTAGTTATTAATTAATTTTGTTTAAGGAAGCAAGATACACCCTCAAGTCTACACCACCATCCGCCCCGAGGGGGGGGGTGAAATGTGGTGTGGTGTATTTCAATTAAATTTGCAGTGTTTTTCCATTACTACTAAAAAAGTGGCATCACAAGGTTCATGCCTTACAATGCCACTTTTTAGTTCCTTAATCCTCGTCTTCTGCCTTTTTCTTGCGGATGACGCGTTTGCGCTTGGGCTTCTCCTCTACAACGGCAGCCTCAATCTTCACACCTGCCAACTCCGGGTCAATCAAGATACGGCCGCAGTACTCGCAGGGGATGATCTTCTTGTGCATCTTGATGTCCAACTGGCGCTGGGGTGGAATCTTGTTAAAGCAACCGCCGCAGGCATCACGCTGCACGTAAACGATTCCCAGACCGTTGCGGGCACCCTTGCGGATGCGCTTGAAGCTCGCCAGCAAACGTGGTTCGATTTTTCTCTCCAGGTCAGCAGCCTTCTCCTTGAGTTTCTCTTCCTCCTCGCGGGTCTCTTCCATGATAGCCTCCAGCTCCTCACGCTTCTCCACCAGACCTCTCTCACGGTCAGCCTTCAGTTCCTCGGCGTGAGCCAAGTCCTGCTGTTTTTCCTGCACCTTCTGCTGGCCTTCGCGTATCTTCTTGTTGCAAAGCTCGATTTCCAACTGCTGGAACTCAATCTCCTTGCTCAGCGTATCATACTCGCGGTTGTTGGACACAGTGTCGAGCTGTGCCTGATAGCGCTCCAGGCTTGCCTGTGCGTCCAAGATTTCACCCTTCTTCTGTGAAACGGCGCGATTAAACTGGTCAATCTCATACTGAATCTTGTCTATACGAGTAGCAAGACCGGCGATCTCGTCTTCCAAGTCCTGCACTTCGAGAGGAAGCTCACCCCTCAACGCACGGTTCTCGTCGATGCCCGACAAGGTAGTCTGAAGCTGGAAGAGAGTCTTCAATTTCTCTTCCACTGTCAAATCTGTAGGATCTTTCTTTGCCATAATTACTTTTTATAATATTAAATATTTTAGATTCTTCACTCTTCGCTTACAAATAGATGATGGGATTGGTGTTGGTTTCCGAAAGGCAGCACTTCACCCCGGGACATTTCTCGGAGATAATCTCCCGGAAAATCTCATTTGTGAACTGTTCGCTCTGATAATGCCCTATGGTACAAATCTGTATCTCCTGCTCATGCCCGAAATACTCATGGTAACTCATCTCGCCCGTAATGAAGGCGTCAGCACCACGTTCTATCGCCTTTTCGAGCAGGAAGGCACCGGCACCTCCGCAAAGCGCCACTTTTCTGATGGGTCTTCGCAAGAGTTGGTTGCACTGCACGCATTCCACCTGGAATTTCTCCCTGAGCATCAAGACCAGATCATCGGCGGCAATGCCCACACCCGGTTCACCAATATCCCCGATGACTCCATCACCGCCTTCCACACCATCCACCTCTTTCATACTCCCCAGGAAAGCAATGTTCCCCAGTCCTAATTTCTCGGCAATCTTGAAGTTGACACCCCCCATGGCAGCATCCATGTTCGTATGCATGCTCACGATGGCGACATCGCTCTTGATAGCCTTCATGACGGTGCGCTGCACATAGTTCTCACCCGACACCCTCGCCAACTTTCGGAATATCAGCGGATGGTGGCTGACAATGAGATTGCAACCTTTCGAGACTGCTTCGTCCACCACAGCCTCGGTGACGTCAAGACACAACAATGCCCCTGACACTTCCACCGTCTCTGTCAATCCAACCTGCAAGCCGGCATTATCATATCCTTCCTGCAAGGGCAGAGGCGCGTACTGTTCAAGGGCATCTACTACCTGCTTTATTTTCACGCTCTTAAATCCTATATAAATCGTTTTAGGATGCAAAGTTAAGCATTTCTGCGTGATTTCGTCTCCACGAAGCCCATCGTTTAATATTTTTTAATAGAACAGGCAACAAAAATCAACGGCAAACACAAAATAATTGGTCTGCATATGCTCATTTCTGTAGTTTTTTTATTACTTTTGCACTCAATTAATTTAATATTTAGCCTATGCGTTACACCACATTCCCCAACGACTTCGTGCTTCCCGCAGAGTGGGAACCACAGAGCGGCGTCATGCTCACCTGGCCCCATGCTGACACAGACTGGAAACCCTACCTGAGGCAAATCACCAACACGTATCTGGAGTTGGCAGAGGCCATCACCCGTTTTGAACGTCTGCTTGTGGTCACCCCCATCATAGAAAGCACACGGAAGATGCTCGCAGAGCGACTTTCCGACAGACAGATGAGCCGCGTCCACCTCTATGAAATCGACAGCAACGACACATGGGCTCGCGACCATGGCCCCGTCACGCTGGCTTCCAAGAACAAGCACAACAGTTTCATCATCCCCATCCATCTGCTCGACTTCAAGTTCAATGGCTGGGGAGAGAAATTCGACTGGCAGAAGGACAACGCCATCAACCTGCAGCTGTACTACCAGGGGGCGTTCAACGCAGCACTGGAGAACCACAAAGGCTTCGTACTCGAAGGCGGCAGCATCGAGAGCGACGGCAAGGGAACCGTCTTCACCACCAGCCAATGTCTCCTGGCCCCCCATCGCAACCAACCCTTCACCAAGGAGAACATCGAGCAGCAACTCAAGAATCTCCTTCATGCCCATCACATCCAATGGCTCGACCACGGCAACCTGGTGGGCGATGACACGGACGGACACATCGACACCATCGTGCGAGTGGCTCCCCACGACACCTTATTATATGTAGGGTGCGACAATCCTGAGGATGAGCAATACGAGGATTTCAAATCGCTGGAAAAACAACTCCAGAGCCTCATCACCTACGAGGGCTATCCCTACCGGCTGCTCAAGCTCCCCATGCCCGATGCCATCTACGACGGAGAGGACAGATTGCCTGCCACCTATGCCAACTTCCTCATCATCAACGGTGCCGTAATCTATCCCACATACAACCAGCCCGAAAAGGACGAAGAGGCAAGGAGACAGATACAGCTCGCTTTCCCCGACAGAGAAATCATAGGCATTGACTCCCTCACCATCATCCGCCAGCACGGCAGCATCCATTGTCTCACGATGCAACTTCCCGAAGGGGCAATGAGGGAAAGGTAAAAAGGTAAAAAAGTAAAAGGGTAATAAAAGCAAATAATGAAACTCGGAATATTACAGATACACAATACGGCTGACATCGCTGACAACAAATCTCGCCTGGCACAGGGCATCGTTGACCTTGCACACCGTGGCGCGGAGCTCATCGTATTACAGGAACTCCACAACTCGCTCTATTTCTGCCAAGTGGAGGACGTGGAGAACTTTGACCTCGCCGAGCCCATCCCCGGTCCCTCCACCGACTTCTATGGCAAGTTGGCAAAAGACCTGGGCGCGGTCATCGTCACCTCGCTCTTCGAACGCCGCACAGCCGGACTCTACCACAACACGGCGGTGGTGATCGAGAAAGACGGAACCATCGCCGGAAAGTATCGCAAGATGCACATCCCCGACGACCCCGCCTATTACGAGAAGTTCTATTTCACCCCCGGCGACCTCGGCTTCCACCCCATCCGGACATCCGTGGGAAAACTCGGCGTACTCGTATGCTGGGACCAATGGTACCCGGAGGCAGCGCGCCTGATGGCATTGCAGGGAGCAGAGATGCTCATCTACCCCACCGCCATAGGCTACGCCACCTATGATACGGAGGAAGAGCAACAGAGGCAGCGCGAGGCTTGGACCACCGTGATGCGCGGTCACGCCGTGGCAAACGGACTGCCCGTGGTGGCAGTCAACAGGGTGGGCTTCGAGCCAGACCCGAGCGGACAGACCGGCGGCATCCAGTTCTGGGGAAGCAGTTTCGTGACAGGCCCGCAAGGGGAATTGCTCCACCGCTCCAGCGACAAGCAAGAGGACAGCCTCGTCATCGACGTTGACCTGAAGCACAGCGAGGACGTACGCCGCTGGTGGCCCTTCCTCCGCGACCGCCGCATAGAGAGCTATGGCGACATCACAAGGAGATTTATAGATTGAACAAGATAAACAATATTTAGGATAATGCAAAATTTGGAAGTGATGGTGATACTTTTCGTCATCGTAATCTTAGGATATGTAGCCTGCAAGTTGGGCTATATGGGCGACAAGTTCGACAAGCAACTGTCAAGCATCGTGGTTGACATCACGGCACCCCTTTTGGTTCTATCGTCCGTCATGGGCGACGAACTGCCCGACCGCACCCTCATCCTGCCATTGGTGGGTGTGGGATTCATCACTTACATCTTACTGCTGGTGTTCGGCTTCTGGGTGCCGCGGCTCATCACCAAAAACCACGATGCCCAAGGCATGATAGGCTTCGCCCACATGTTTGCCAACGTGGGCTTCATCGGCTACCCCATCGTGTCGAGCATCTTCGGTCCCAAGGCCGTGTTCTATGCAGCCCTGCTCAACGTGCCCAACACGTTCTTCATCTTTACCGTGGGCATCATGCTCATCAAGGGTGAGTACAGCATCAAGCAGTTCAATCCCAAGGTGTTGCTCAGCCCGTCGCTCATCGCCGCCTTCGTTGCCGCCGTCATGGTGGCAGTGGGTGTCCACACGCCCCACATCATCGCCAGTCCTGTAACGATGGTAGGCAACGTCACCATCCCTGCAGCCCTGATGATTATCGGCTCCAGCATGGCTAAATTGCCGCTGAAGCAGATGTTCGGAAGTACCAAGGTCTATGTGGCGTCCGTGTTTCGCTTGGCAGTAGTGCCGCTGAGCATCTACTTTCTGTTCCGCCTCTGCGGAGTGAACGCACTCATCAACGAGGTCAACACGGTGGTCATCGCCATGCCCGTGGCATCGTTTGGCACGATGTTCTGCCTGAAATATGGCCGCGACCCATCGCTCATCACCGAAATGACATTCGTCACCACCCTTGGCAGCATCCTCACCATCCCGCTCATCACCCTGCTGTTTCAAGGAGCATAGCCAAAGAGGGCGCGTCATGCAGCTGCATGACGCGCCCTCTTTGGTTATATTTCCATATGTCTTTTCCTTTATTTCTGCTTGCTCAGCCTCTTGATGACAGAATAAGCGTCATACAATCCCAACTCTCCCGCCTTGGAAAGGTCTTGCACGGCAGCCTCCTTGTTGCCAGCCTTGGCACGGGCAATGCCACGGTTGTAGTAAGCCTCAGCCATACTGTTGTCTATGCGGATGGCTATCGTATAGTCATCTATCGCCTTGGCCAGTTCCTGGCGCATGGCGTGGAGGTTGCCACGGTTGTAATAGATATAGGCATTGTTGCTGTTCACGCGGATGGCATCGCTGAAATCCGCCTCGGCAGAACGCACATTGCCACTTGCCTTACCCTCCGAGGCATTGAACTCGTCCATCTCCATCTGGCAGACAGCACGCTGCCAGTAGGCAAGCGAGTTCTTGTCGTCCAGCGAGATGTATTCGGTAAAGTCGCCGATGGCAGCCTCGAAGTCACGCAATACGGAATGGGCGATGGCACGGTGCATCAGAATCCGCTTCCTGGTGGCATCATCCTTTGCCACGCTCAGGTCGGCAGAGAGCTTGTCTATCATGGAGAACATCTTCATGGAGCCATTCTCGTCCAACTGTTCCTTGCTGCATACGATGTACACCTTGTCAGCCCTGCCTTGCTCGTTGAGCTGTTCCACCTCCCTGTCGTAAGCCTGCACCCCACTGATGCTCTGCGAGTTGGGGAAATAGGTCAACTGATACATTGGCAAATAAGAGGTTTCGACTACACGGTTCTGCACTCTGCCCCGATACTCGCTCTTATACTCGTGATTATACTTGGGCTCATCGTCCACCACCAGACTGGCGAACTTGTTGGGATCCACCTCCGAACGCTTTCTCATCTCCTTCTTGGTCTTGGCGCTCCAGCGGGGCTGGATGCCCAGGTGCTTGTCCATCTGCGCCTTGAAGATTCTGAACTCGTCTTGCTCAGCCTTTGCCGTCATTCCGAGACGGCGATAGCAATTGGCGCGGTAGGATAGTCCTGTCCAGAAATTAGGGAACTGGTTGATGACCGTGGTGTAGTCGCTGATGGCAGCGCGCAGGTTGCCCGTCTTCTCGTGCAGCAAAGCACGGTTGAAAATTGCCATAAAGTTCTGGGGCTCCATCTTGATGACGAAATCGAAGTCGCTGATGGCACGGTTGTCATCGCCCAGCTGCACGCGCATCAGTCCACGATTATAGTGCGCCAGGAAATTGTTGGGGTCGAGGTCGAGCGCATTGTCGTAGTCGCTCATCGCCCCGCGCAGGTTGTTGAGGTTGATGCGCGCCAAGGCACGGTTGATGTAGCTGTTCACGTTGTTGGGCTTGAAATGAAGCGACTTGGTGAGCGCCTCGTCGGCAGTCTTCCACTCCCTGCGCGCCAGCGCCATATAGGCACGGGTGGTCCATGCGTCTCCGTCGTATGGATTCAACTGCAGGCTCTTGTCGAGCCACTTCTCAGCATTGAGGGTATCCTTCTTCTGCAGATACACCTCAGCCTTCAGGGAATAGGCGTTGGAATAGTCCTGCCATTTCTGCACAATGGTATCCAGTTCGGCAAGGGCAACGTCATATTTCTTGTCCTCCATCTGGCAGAGGGCGCGGTTGAACCAATAGTTGCGGTTGCGCGGCTCCAGGCGGATGGCTGCGTTATAGTCGGCGATGGCGTCCCCGTAACGGTTCTGGCGGATGCGACAGATGGCACGGAGATCGTAGATGTCGTTGATGTAGGGATTGAGGTGCAACGCCTCGCTGGCATCGTTCTCCGCACCGACATAGTCGTCAAGGTTGAACTTTGCCACACTCCGGTAGTACCAAGGCTCATACAGATAGGGCTTGGCACCAATGGCGAGGTTGAAGTACTTGATAGAGAGGACGAAGTCTTCGTAATACAACGCACTGCGCCCGGCAGTGACCAGACGGTCCACACGATACTGCGCCGAAGCCGATGACAGCGACAGCGCCAAAAACAATAACATCCCAACTCTCTTTCTCATACCTTAAAAACTCTCTTCTGGAAAAACTAAAATCTATTGTGTGCGAAAAATAAAGACCGCCGAACCATTATCGGCGGATCTTTGTGCGATAAGAGCAACGGAACTTGCCCTTGATGATATTCTTCAACTTTCCGGCAATCATGTTCTTGCGAAGCGGCGACACGCGGTCCACGAACATGGTGCCCTCCAGATGGTCGAACTCATGCTGCATCACACGGGCAAGGTAGCCCTCCACCCACTCGTCATGCTCCTGGAGCTCCTCGTCAAGATACTTCACATGAATGCGCGTAGGACGGGTGACCTTCTCCGAAATGCCGGGAATGGAAAGGCATCCCTCCTCCAGAGATTCCTTCTTGCTGTCCTCGTCATACTCCAGGATATGAGGATTGACGAAAGCCTTGCGGAATCCCTTGTATTCGGGGAAATCCTCACTCAGCACATCGAGGTCGATGACCACGACGCGGATGTCAAGCCCCACCTGCGGTGCGGCAAGTCCCACGCCATTGCTGGCATCGAGGGTCTCAAACATGTTTGCGATAAGCTCTTTCAGTTCCGGGTAGTCCTGTGTAATATCTTCAGCCACCTTTCTCAACACGGGCTGACCATATATATAAATAGGTAAAATCATCTTCTTGATTCCAAATAATCTTGTAAAATAATCGTGGCACTGATTTCGTCAACCAATCCCTTGTTTTCCTTTCTCACCTTTTTCTTCACCCCTCCGTCAATCATCGCCCGATGGGCAAGTACAGAGGTGAACCGCTCGTCATAATATACGATGGGCACCTCGGGGTGAGCCTTCCGCCACCTGTTGAAGAAACACTCCACACGAGCCAGGTTCTCACTTGGCTGGCCGTTGGGCTGCATCGGCTTTCCGATGACAATCCTCTCCACCTGCTCTCTCTGCACATATCCCTCGATATAGGCATAGAGTTCAGACGTAGGAACAGTGGCCAACCCGTTGGCTATGATTTGCAACGGGTCGGTCACTGCCAGTCCGGTACGTTTCTTACCGTAGTCTATGGACAAGATGCGCATTTACTTATTGAAAAGCAACCATGCATCAGGATACTTGCCGGCGCGAAGCTGATTGCGGCTCTTTACGGCTCCAGCCTTGTCCGAGAATGTGGAAGCAACCACACGATACATCTTGTTGCTGCCGTTGAACACAATCTGTGAGTCATATCCGGCACTCTTCAGTGTGCTGGCAAGTCCCTCGGCGTTGGCCTTCAGAGAGAAAGAACCCACCACCACGCTGTAATTCTGCAAGCCCGAGCCCGACACGAGGGTCACGCTCTCCTGGCGTACAGTGGCGTTGTCCACCTCCGTGGAAGTGGCTTCACTGGGAGTGGTAGTCTCCAATGGAGTAACCACGGGTTCTGTCACTACGGATTCCTGAGCCTTGGCCTGCTGAGCCTCCTGTGCCTGCGCTCTCTCATACGCCTTGCGATAGGCGCTTTCCTTGGATGAACCACAACTTGCAAGAGCCAGAACTGCACACAAGCCTAAGCTCAAAACTGATAATTTCTTCATAATCTTAATCTTATTAAAGGATTTTATTTGTTTAACTTATTTATTCGTTTTACGTTTTATTCTGCGAAAATACAAAATATCTGCCAAATAATGCAACAATCAGCGCATAAAGTTTGTTAAAACAAGTTTATACAACATTTTTAACTAAAAATTAAGAATAAAACGCTTGCATATTGGAGAAAGTTTCGTATATTTGCAAGTGCAATTGCACAGTTGATTGTTTAATTTTTTAAAACATAGTAATTATGAAAGCATTAGGTTACATTGGCGCATTCCTTGGCGGCGCTATCGCAGGAACTGCATTGGGCATGATTTTTGCCCCCGAGAAAGGTGAGGACACACGCAAGAAGATTTCTGGCACAATTGATGACTTCTGCAAGAAGCATGACATCAAGTTGAGCAAGAAAGATGTGGATGACTTGGTTGACGACATTAAGGACGCCGCTACCGAAGGCTAAAAGTCATGATGTTCTCCAACGACAAGAATATAGAAAGCATCGCACAACTCGTAGAGGTGCTTAAGCATTACATTGGGCTTCAGACCGAGTATCTGAAGCTCGATGTAGTGGATAAGGTGGTCAGGTTGCTCACCGCCATAACCATGACCGTGGTCTTGATGGGACTGCTGGTGCTCGCCATCATCTACCTGTCGTTTGCCACCGCCTATGCCCTGGCGCCCCTGGTGGGAACAGCCGGTGGATTCTGTATCGTGGCTGGCGTATACCTTATACTATTGGCACTCTTTATTATTTTCCGCCACCAGTGGATAGAGAAGCCATTGGTGAGGTTCCTGGCGGGTCTTCTCATGCAAAAATAACCGCGAAGATGGCAGACATTTCCAATCCAACTCAACAGTACGAATACCAGTCGCTCTCCGACATCCGTATGCGCAAGGATGCCATACGCGAGAGTATGGAGGAAGACGAAGTAAAGTTCAACAAGCTGTGGAACTCTTTGTTCCACAAGCCGGATGCCCTTTCCAGTTCGGCAAGTGCCAGCAAGCGCCTGAACAGTATGCTGTCCATCGGAATGAGCACCGTGGACGGGGCGATTCTTGCATGGAAACTATATAAAAAATTCAAGCGGAAATAAATTACACATTTAATTCCATACCATCATAACCGAACTCAAAGCCTTCGGGCAGCCGCTTGTTGGCTTCCTCATGGAAGCCAATCTGGTGGGTCACGTGTGTGAAGTAGGTTTTCTTCGCCCCTATACGGCGTGACACCTCGATGGCATCCGCTACCAACTGATGGCTATGATGGGACTTGTCAAAGCGCAAAGCGTTGATAACCAACATTTCCACTCCTTCCAAATACGAATATTCCCCGTCTTCCATAGACTTCATGTCGGTGATATAGGCAAACTTTCCGAAACGGTAGCCCAAGATGGGCATCTTGTCGTGCATCACCCTGACGGGCAGAAACTCCATATCCCCCACCCGATAATGCTGATGGGGATAGATGGTATGTAGGTTAAGCCTCGGCGCTCCCGGGTAAAGTTCCTCGGGATTCTCGGGAAAACAATAAGGCATAGTATGGGGCAATGCCGCAGTCACCGTATCGTCAGCATAGATGTTGATGTCGCCGAAGATGCAGAATGGGCGCAGGTCGTCTATACCGCCCACATGATCGTAATGGATATGGGTGAGCAAGACCCCGTCTATCTTACGGAAGGGCACACGCAGCAGTTCCTGCCGGATGTCAGGCCCTGCATCTATCAACAGCCGGGTGGTCTCGGTCTCTACCAACGCAGCACTGCGAAATCGCTTGTCTTTCGGATTCGTACTACGACACACCTCACAATCACACCCCAAGGACGGCACGCCGCCCGAAGTCCCCGTTCCCAACAATGTCACTTTCATCTCACACCTATATTGTCTTCTCCAAAGAGCTTTTGGATTCTTCGTTCTTCACTCTTCACTTAACATTCACCTCCGGGCGGATCTCTATCCCGAACTTCTCCTTCACGTCCTTCTGGACAGCCTCGCAAAGGCGCACAATGTCCCCACCCGTCGCTCCGCCACGGTTGACGAGTACGAGCGCCTGCCTGTCATGGACACCGGCCCTTCCCAGGCTCTTCCCTTTCCAGCCGCACTGCTCTATCATCCAGCCCGCAGGTATCTTCTCATGCTCTTCATCTATCGTATAGTGAGGCATTTTCTCATAGGCAGAAGCCAGTTCTTCGTATTTCGCCCTGTCCACGATGGGGTTCATGAAGAAACTGCCGGCATTTCCCTGCACCTTCGGGTCGGGCAACTTGGCATTGCGTATCCCGATGATGACATCCCGCAGCTGCTGGGCTGTGGGTTTTTCAATGTCCTTGACAGCCAAGGCTGCGCGGATGTTGCCGTAATCGAGGTCGGGCGAGAAGGTCTTGGAAAGGCGATAGGTCACATGAGTGACCAAATACTTGTCGCGCCACTCATGCTTGAACTTGCTCTGGCGATAGCTGTATTCGCAATCTGCATTACTGAAGACCGCCAGCTTTCCCGTGGCAATCTCCACCGCCTCCACCTTTTCTATGATATCCTTTGCCTCGACACCGTATGCACCGATGTTCTGCACGGCACTCGCCCCCACCTCTCCAGGGATGATAGACAGGTTCTCCGCGCCATGGTATCCATGCTCCACGGCAAAGGCCACGACATCATCGAACGTTTCGCCGCTTCCGCATTCCAGACAGACCGAGTCGCCCTCGTCCACGACCCTGATGCCACGGATGGCAGAATGCAGCACCGTCCCGGGATAGTCGCCAGTAAGCAACAGGTTGCTGCCGCCGCCCAAGATGAGCAAGGGGGCATCTTCCGCAGAAAGCACACCCCAGAGGCTACGTGCCTCGTCCACGGAGGCATACTCCAAGAATCTCTTGCACTTGGCATCAATACCAAACGTATTGTGAGCCAAAAGACTATAGTTGCGAATATCTTTCATCTAACATTCAAACATTACATATTCAACTTGGTCAGCATCCACTTGCCTCCGATCCGGCGGAAGGTCAACTCCGTCTCCATTCCGTTGGCAATGCCCCGGATCACAAATATCTTCTGGTTGCTCTCCGTGTATTGCTGTCCGTAAAGGATATTATATATCATGTCATGGGGCAACTCGGGGGCAAATGCGGGCCATGTCTCAGGCTCTATGTCTCCCGTCATCGTGCTGAAGTCATCGTCGGGGTCAGGACCGACGAACTTGACAGGGTTGTGCAAATGCTCCGACTGGAACACGGAGTCAGTGGCAAACTTTCCGTAGAACTTCAGGAAGCTGGCATTCTGGTTTTTGTACATGGACTTGTAGTTGATGGAGGTCATCATCCACAGTCCATTGATGCGGTCGAAGACAAACTGCTGGACCGTTTGCTTGCGATAGAACACCTTCTCCACCACCACATGACTGATGGTGGTATCCTTGACCAGGTTCATCTGCTTGTGGTTGTCAAAGATCAGCGTGTAATAATCCTGCCGCATGAAGAAATGCTCCATTCTCCATTGTTTCCTCTCTATCTGCTTGACCAACTTCTCGTTGCGATAGACAGGGAGGGGGAACTGGATGCGCTTCATCTGCAACTTGCGGCTGGCGGCGAAATTGAAGACGAAATCATCAAACAACTCATCGGCAGCCTTAGGCATCGGTGTCTCCTCGATGAGCTTCTCTGTGGAGTCCAAAGCCTGCGTGTCGGCAACAGCCGTGTCAACCACCGTGGTGTCGCTCACCTTGGCAGGCTTTTTGTCCTTGCATCCCGTAGTGGAGAAGCTGACGATGACAAGCACCGCCATCACAACCGTTAATAAAGAAAGTTTCTTCATAAACCTATAAATTTCTCAAATTTTCAATGCAAAAGTA
>CAVCCB010000012.1:0-34347 GCA_963600595.1 Subdoligranulum sp. APC924/74
TCGCCATCGGGAAGCCGATGATGGTGAAGCCGATGCAGAACATGATGCCCATGCAGAGCGCCACCATGCCTTGGCCTCGGATGTAATTGTTCATCTCCCGCTCCACATCCTTCATCAAGGACTGCCAGAAGGGGCGGTTCTTCTTGGGGAAAATGCGTAGCCAGTTGGCGGTGAGCGTCTCATAGTCGAGCAGGATGAAGAACATATATAACAAGGTGATCATCGAGGCAACGATGCTGATGATGATGTTGGCCGTTTGTCCCACGACGGAGAATACCTTGGGCATGGCTCCCTTGAGTGCGTCGGTGAAGTCCCTGCTTCTGAGGAAATGCTCTATCTCCTTCTGGTTGTTCCATATCCATTCCTTGATCAGGGCGGTGACGTTGTTGGTGTGGGTGGTCTGGTGCAGCCAGCGGGTAAGCACCGCCCCCAGCTTGTCAATCTGGTCGAACATGGGAGGGATGATGAGCCAGAGTACACCGCCTATCACGCCGACGGCGAGGAGCATCGCCAGGATGATGGACAAGCCGCGTACACGGATGTGCAGCTTGTTCTCGATGAACTTCACCACGGGGTAGAGCAGGTAGGCGAAGAACCAGGCAACGAAGAAAGGAAGCAGTACGCCACTGAGATAATTGGTGACGAACAGCACCGCCAGGACAAGCAATACGATGCCCGCCCCTCTGATGAACTTGTCGAATGTTATTTCCTTTGGCATGATGTTGTGGATAAATGATATTTTTTAATGCTTCGCCGTCTTGCCGGGTGATTTTTCCTCGGCAACGGCTCTCTTGTAGCATTCCCGGCAGAGGGGCTCGTACTCGTCCTTCTCGCCGAGAAGCACACGGCGGCTGTTGTGCACCAGTCGGTGGCTCACATACGCCAGGGCACCACATTTCACGCAGATGGCATGCACCTTTGTCACCTCGTCTGAGATGGCGCACAGGGCAGGGATGGGACCGAAGGGCACACCCTTGAAGTCCATGTCCAGACCGGCGACAATCACTCTTACGCCGCGGTTGGCGAGCTGGTTGCAAACCTCCACCAGTCCCTTGTCGAAGAACTGTGCCTCGTCGATGCCCACGACCTCTATGCCCGAAGCCAACGAGAGAATGTCTTCGGAAGAGTCAATCGGCGTAGACTTGATGGAATTCGAGTCGTGGCTGACGACGTTCTCTTCCGAGTAACGTGTGTCGAGCGAAGGCTTGAAGATCTCAACCTTCTGTTTGGCGAACTTAGCGCGCTTCATTCTTCGGATCAGTTCCTCTGTTTTTCCAGAGAACATAGAGCCGCACACCACTTCAATTCTTCCGGGTCGGTGTGTCTCCCCAATTAGATTTTCTGTCATTTCGGGGACAAAATTAACAATAAGGTTTTAAAAATTGCAAAGAAAAGCAGATTTTTTTTGCCAAGAAAGATTAATTAACTACATTTGTACGCTGTATGGGCATATTATATATCGTACCGACTCCTGTAGGCAACATGGAGGACATGACAATGCGGGCAATCAGAGTCCTGAAGGAAGCTGATCTGGTACTCGCGGAGGACACTCGCACGTCGAGCGTCCTGCTGAAGCATTTCGACATCAAGAACCGTCTGGTGGCTCACCATAAGTTCAACGAGCACGGCACTTCCGCTTCCATCGTGGAGCGCCTCAAGGCTGGCGAGACCATCGCCCTCATCAGCGACGCCGGCACGCCGGGCATCAGCGACCCCGGGTTCTTCCTGGCCCGCGAGGCGGCAAAGGCGGGCATCACCGTGCAGACCTTGCCGGGTGCAACGGCTTGCATCCCTGCCATCGTGTCGTCGGGCTTGCCCTGCGACAGGTTCTGCTTCGAGGGCTTCATTCCCCAGAAGAAGGGTAGGCAGACTTACCTCGACTCTTTGAGGGACGAGACGCGTACAATGATTTTCTACGAGTCTCCTTACCGTGTACTGAAGACCCTGCAGCAATTTGCCGAGGTCTTTGGCGAGGACAGACAGGTGAGTTGCTGCCGTGAGATTTCCAAAATCCACGAGGAGAGTGTCAGGGGGACGCTGGCGGAAGCCATTGTCCATTTCACGGAAACGGAACCGCGTGGCGAGTTCGTCATCGTCCTCGCAGGCAAGGATTCCCGTCAGCTGAAGGAGGAATTGAAGGAAAAACGACGTGAAGAACGTAAAAAACATAGTAATTGAACATTAACTAAAAAGGAACGATTATGAAGAAGCTATTGATTATCGCCTGTGTCGCAACCGCGTTCTTGACTGGTTGTAAGGAGAAGAAGACTATGCCTGATATGACAAATACTTATCAGACAGACTCGTTGAATGATATCATTGCCCAGAAGGATAGTGAGATCAATGACATGTTGGGTACCTTGAACGACATCGAGGATGGATTCCGGAAAATCAACGAGGCGGAGAATCGCCTGAGCTTGGCCAAGAGCGGAGAGGGGGCAAGCAGGAAGCAGCAGCTCAAGGAGAATATCCAGTTCATCGCCGAGCGCATGAAGCAGAACAAGGAGTTGATAGCCAAGTTGCAGAAACAGCTTGCCAACAGTTCCTTGCAGGGAGGACAGTTGAAGAAGACCATAGAGAACCTCACCAGGCAGTTGGAGGAGAAGGACAAGCAGTTGCAGTCGCTGCGTGCAGAACTCGACGGGAAGGATGTGCATATCGCCGAACTCGACGAGACTATCAACAATCTGAACACCAACGTCAACAACTTGACGACCGACAATGCCAAGAAGACGGAGACTATCAATACCCAGGACAAGCTGCTGAACACTGCTTGGTATGTATTTGGTACCAAGAAGGAGCTGAAGGGTCAGCACATCATCGAGGACGGCAAGGTGATGAACGGCAACTTCAACAAGAACTACTTCACCAAGATTGATATCCGCAATGTGACTGAAATCAAGTTGTATTCCAAGTCTGCCAGACTGCTTACCGCCCATCCTTCCAGCAGCTATCTGCTGGTTCGCGATGCCAACAAGCAGTACACTCTCCAGATTCAGAACCCCCAGCTGTTCTGGAGTACCAGCAAGTATCTTGTAGTACTTGTGAAATAACTTAAAAGCAAAAAGGTAAAAAGAGAAAAAGCCTCCCGGTGTTTGGAATGACATGGGGAGGCTTTCTTTATCTCTTGCCCTGGAAGAAACTTTGCATGAGTTGCTTGCACTCGTCTTCCAATATGCCCGACGTAACGGTTGTCTTGGGATGCAGTGCATCGGGTGCATATTTCCTGTAGCCCCTCTTCTCGTCGGATGCACCGTAAACCACCCTGCTAATCTGTGCCCATCCGATGGCTCCAGCACACATCACACAAGGCTCCACCGTTACATAGAGCGTGCAGTCTTTCAGGTATTTGCCCCCCAGAAGGTTGGCTCCTGACGTGATGACTTGCATCTCGGCGTGGGCTGTGACATCGCAAAGCATTTCCGTCAGGTTGTGTCCTCTGGATATGATGCGGTCCCTGCAGGTGATGACTGCGCCGATGGGAATCTCGTCTTCGTCGAATGCCGCCTGTGCCTCCAGCAATGCCCGGCGCATAAATTCCTCGTCTTTTTTTCTTTGCTCTTCCATTGTCGTTTGTAAGTTCGTAATTGGATGCAAAAATACAGTAAAAAAACGACACCCAAAAGAAATTAAGCTGGATTTTGTTTGAAGTTAGCCGGAAAAATGTTATTTTTGCAGATGAATACACCATCGTGGTGTTGTTAAACTAAACAAAAATATATGGCAGAACATAATGATTTGGGCAAATGGGGCGAAGACGTTGCCGTCAAGTATTTGGAGGGCAAGGGATATGTGGTCTTCGACCGCGACTGGAGAGTGGGCAATCGCGACTTGGATATTGTCGCAAGGTCTGAGGATTCCATGTGGCTGGTCTTCATCGAGGTAAAGACGAGGCAGACTAATGAAATGGCGAAACCGGAGGATGCTGTGGATGTTCGCAAGCAGCGGAACCTTGCCATTGCCGCCAACATTTATCTCAAGTCGCATACCGCACCCCCTAACGTCCGTTTCGATATTGTCACCATTGTCGGTTCTCCGGCAGGAGAAAGCCGGGTGGAACATATTGAGGATGCCTTCAACCCGATGCTGATATTGTAGCTGCCTATATATAATAAGGTGTAAATGAATACAAGAATTATTAGATTGGAAGAAACAGATTCGACCAATCGCTATCTGAAGAGTTATATCCCGGAGGCTGACGAGGAAATGACCGTTGCCGTTGCAGATTATCAGTCGGCAGGCAGGGGGCAGGGAACTCACACCTGGGAGAGCGAGCGGAGCAAGAACTTGCTTTTCAGCATCCTTGTCCGTCCCCATTGGGTGCCTGTCGCCCGACAGTTCATGTTGTCCATGGCTGGCGCCTTGGCGTTGAAGGATGCCTTGGACAGTTATGTGGAGGGCATCACCCTGAAATGGCCCAATGACATGTATTGGAACGACAAGAAAATCAGTGGTACGCTGATAGAGACCTCGATAGACTCGCACGGCATCAAGCGTTGTGTATTTGGCATTGGAGTGAATGTCAATCAGGCGGAGTTCCGCAGTGATGCTCCCAACCCCGTGTCCTTGTTCCAAATCCTCGGCCATGAGGTGGACCGCGAAGAGGTGCTGCAAAAGATTCTCGATGCTTTCTCCATCTATTATGAGTTATTGCGACGGGCTGACTACATGGACATCTCAGGCATCTACCACTTGGCTTTGTATCGCCGCAAGGGCTTCCATCGCTACAAGGACAAGGACGGAGAGTTCGAGGCCGCTTTTGTGGAGGTGGAAGATGACGGACATCTCATCCTTCACGACAAGCAGGGAGTGATACGGTCTTATACTTTTGGGGAAGTCGGTTTTTTGAATGATACATTATAAATTATACAATCAATAAAGTATGGCAAAATTTAAGAGAATTCTTTTGAAGTTGAGCGGCGAGAGCCTGATGGGGAAGCAGAGCTTCGGCATCGACCCTGAGCGTCTGAGTGACTATGCTAAGCAGATCAAGGAGGTACACGGGATGGGTGTGCAGATAGGCATCGTCATCGGCGGTGGCAATATCTTCCGTGGACTGAGTGGCAGTCAGAAAGGCTTCGACCGTGTGAAGGGCGACCAGATGGGCATGTGCGCTACGGTCATCAATTCGTTGGCGTTGAGCAGTGCGCTCGGTGCCTTGGGCGTGAAGAACAAGGTGCTGACAGCTATCCGCATGGAGCCTATCGGCGAGTTCTATACCAAGTGGAAGGCTATCGAGGCGATGGAGGACGGTTACATCTGTATCTTCTCCGCCGGTACGGGCAGTCCATACTTCACCACCGACACCGGTTCCTCACTGCGTGGCATCGAGATTGAGGCCGACGTGATGCTGAAGGGAACTCGTGTGGACGGCATCTATACCGCAGACCCTGAGAAGGATCCTACTGCCACCAAGTTCAAGGATATCACTTATGACGAAATCTACACCAAGGGCTTGAAGGTGATGGACTTGACTGCCACCACCATGTGCAAGGAGAATAACCTGCCCATCTATGTGTTCAATATGGACGTGGTGGGCAACCTGAAGAAGGTGATGGATGGCGAGGAGATAGGTACCTTGGTTCACAACTGATGCTTTGTTCTCAAAGCCAGATGAAAAGGACAAGAGGTAGGCGGCTCGTTCCGTCTACCTCTTGTTCGTAATTTATTTCTTCTCTGTGAGATGTTTCACGATGGAGATGATGACGTAAGCCAAGATGACCAACCACCATCCTTCAAGGAATCCCCTCACACCGTTAGCTATGGCAGAGCCGGCGAGGATGATGACCGTGAGGGCTGCGAAGCCATATTTTATCTCGTTGCCCTTGAATGACCATTGCTTGAACTTTAGGGCGAACAGCGGTAGTTCGCACACCAGGAGGAAGCTCGTCACGATGACGAGTGCCAATACGATATATATCGACCCACTGCTGTCGATGAGCCACGATGGACTTGACACGATGAGCGAGCCCCAGAACAGGGCGTTGGCAGGTGTCGGTACACCAATGAAGGAGGTGGTCTGACGCTCGTCCAGGTTGAACTTCGCCAACCTCAGGGCGGAGAATGCCGCGATGACAAAAGCGAAATAGGGCAACACGGGGCGCAAAGACTCCAGGTATGCCGGATACTCCATCACGCAGAGGGTGGAGTAAACGATTGTGGCGGGTGCCACGCCGAAGGTCACGTCGTCTGCCAACGAGTCGAGTTCCTTGCCGATGGGGGAAGAAACGTGCAGCAACCGTGCGCTCATGCCGTCGAAGAAGTCAAAGACCGCTCCTGTGATAATCCACAACAATGCCATCCCGGAATTTCCGCCGAAGGCAAACGATGTCGCTATGCAGCCCGAAACGAGGTTGCAGCAAGTGATTGTGTTTGGGATATGCTTTTTGATGCTCATTTCTCTTATTTCAGTTTTGCGATAATGGTCTGGTCGCCCGTAGTGGACTGCCCCATCTTTACGCAGACTTCGGTGCCGAGGGGCAAGTATACGTCAACTCGGGAACCTAATTTGATAAAACCAAGGTGCTCGTCAATGTAGCACTCCTCGCCATCCTTGGCATAGGTGACGATGCGGCGCGCCACGGCACCGGCAATCTGGCGGCAGAGGATGTCCTCACCCTGTGGGGTGGTGATCATCACGTCGGCGTGCTCGTTCTCCTCGCTTGCCTTGGGCAACCATGCTTTGTGGTAATTGCCGTCCACATGCTTCACGAACTTTACCTTTCCGTCCACCGGAAACCAGTTGGCGTGTACGTTCCAGAGGCTCATGAAGATGGAAATCATCAGTCGCCTGTCGTTGAAATAGGGTGCATTGTCCACCTCTTCCACCACCACAATCTTTCCGTCGGCGGGAGCCACCACCAACTTTGCGGTGTCTTCCACGTTCAGGTACCTGATCGGGCAACGGTAGAAGTTGAGTACGATGCAATATACCACGCCGAAGACCACGGCAAAAGTCCAGAAAGGAATCTTGGTGTCAAAGGCGTTCCATAATATCACCGCAATAGCCACTAACGCTATCAGTCCATATACTAACTGGTCGGTGCCCTCGCGGTGCAATCTTATCTTTTTAAGTTTCTTTATTTTCTGTCCCATAAGGTAGGATTAAGTTTTTAACGGTGCAAAGGTACGCTATTTTTGTCGTTTTTGCAAATTTTTCCTCTGTTTCTTTTGGTAATATCAACTTTTCGCCGTAACTTTGAACTCAAATTTTCAATTTCAGGTAGATAAAATGCAAGATTTCGTTCACTTACATGTGCATACGCAGTATTCCATCCTCGATGGGCAGTCCAAGATTCCGCACCTTGTAGACAAGGCCATCAAGGATGGAATGAAGGGATTGGCAATCACCGACCACGGTGTGATGTACGGCATCAAGGAGCTCTCTGACTATTGCGCCAAGGTCAACAAGGACCGCAAGAAGGAGGGACTGGAACCTTTCAAGCCCATCATCGGATGTGAGATGTATGTGGCCCGCCGTCGCAAGGAAGACCGTGAAAAGGACAAGGGCGACATGGGTGGCTATCACTT
Source organism: Subdoligranulum sp. APC924/74 (assembly GCA_963600595.1). Classification (GTDB taxonomy): domain Bacteria; phylum Bacteroidota; class Bacteroidia; order Bacteroidales; family Bacteroidaceae; genus Prevotella. The sequence continues at coordinate 7,531 of CAVCCB010000012.1, forward strand.
GATAGTCCTGGCGAAAAACTACAACGGCTACAAGAACCTGATCAAGTTGGTGAGCAACTCCTGGGTGGACGGTTTCTATATGCGCCCCCGTACTGACCGCGCCGACTTGGAGAAGTACCACGAGGACTTGATTGTCTGCTCGGCGTGTATCGCCGGTGAGGTGCCCCGCAAGATTCTCGCCGGAGACATCGAGGGGGCACGGGAGGCTTGCGAGTGGTATCATCGTGTCTTCGGTGATGACTACTACCTGGAGTTGCAGCGCCATGAGGTCACCGACCCTTCCATCCTCGCCAACCGAGAGGCGTTCCCCTTGCAGCAGAAGGCGAACAAGGTGCTCATCGAGTTTGCCAAGGAGTATGGCATCAAGTTGGTCTGCACCAACGACTGTCACTTCGAGGACAAGGAGACCGCTGAGGCGCATGACCATTTGCTCTGCATCGCCACGGGCAAGGACCTGGATGACCCTAACCGTATGCGTTACTCCAAACAGGAGTGGTTCAAGACGAGGGCTGAGATGAACGAGGTGTTCTCCGATGTGCCCGAGGCCTTGTCCAATACTCTGGAGGTGCTCGACAAGGTGGAGACTTACAGCATTGACCATGGTCCCATCATGCCTTTCTTCCCCATCCCCGAGAGTTTCGGCACGGAGGAGCAGTTGCGCCGGAAAGTGTCGGAGGAAGACCTCTACAGGGAGTTCACGTCCGACGAGAATGGAGAGAACCCGCTGCCGCCCGAGGAGGGTCAGAAGGTGATTGACCGACTGGGCGGCTACGACAAGATTTACCGCATCAAGTTTGAGGCGGAGTATCTTCGCCATCTCGCCTATGAGGGGGCGAAGCAATTGTATGGTGACCCCTTGCCCGAGAATGTGGACGAGCACGTCAACTTTGAGTTGCACGTGATGAAAACGATGGGTTTCCCGGGTTACTTCCTTATTGTGTCCGACTTCATCAAGGCTGCCCGTGAGCAGTTGGGGGTGATGGTGGGCCCAGGACGTGGCTCTGCGGCAGGTTCCGTCGTGGCTTATTGCTTGGGAATCACGAAGATCGACCCCTTGAAATATGACTTGCTGTTCGAGCGTTTCCTGAACCCCGACCGTGTCAACCTCCCGGATATTGATACTGACTTTGATGATGACGGACGTGGAAAGGTGCTGCGCTGGGTGATGGACAAGTATGGCCATGAGAACTGTGCCCACATCATCACCTATGGCAGTATGGCCACCAAGAACTCCATCAAGGACGTGGCGCGAGTGGAGAAACTGCCGCTCGACAGGTCCAATGCGCTCTGCAAGGCGATTCCCGACCGCCTGCCGGAGGGGGCGAAGATGAATCTGACCAATGCTATCAAGTATACGCCGGAGCTGCGGGAGGCTGAGTTCTCCTCGGATAGCCGTGAGAGCAACACCATCAAGTATGCCAAGATGCTTGAGGGCACCGTTCGCGGTACGGGTATCCATGCCTGCGGCTTCATCATCTGCCGCGACCCCATCAGCAACTGGGTGCCAGTCTCCACAGCCGATGACCCTGATTTCCCCGGTCTGAAGACGGCGGTGACGCAATACGACGGTCATGTGATCGAGACCACGGGACTGATCAAGATGGACTTCTTGGGCTTGAAGACGCTGTCGGAGTTGAAGGAAGCCTGTAAGGTGATCAAGCAGACCACCGGTGACGTCATCGACCTCGACAACATTCCCATCGACGATACCCTGACCTACGAGTTGTACCAGCGCGGACAGACCATCGGCACGTTCCAGTTTGAGTCGCCGGGTATGCAGAAGTATCTGCGTGAGTTGAAACCCACCGTGTTCGAGGACCTCATCGCCATGAATGCCCTCTATCGTCCGGGTCCTATGGACTATATCCCTTCCTTCATCGCCCGAAAGAACGGTCAGGAACCCATCAAGTATGACATACCCTGTATGGAGAAATATTTGAAGGACACCTATGGCATTACGGTATATCAGGAGCAGGTGATGCTTCTCTCCCGTCAGCTCGCCAACTTCACCCGAGGCGAGAGTGATGCCCTTCGAAAGGCAATGGGTAAGAAGAAGAAGGCAATCGTTGATGCGATGAAGCCTAAGTTCATCAAGCAGGGACAGGAGAACGGACACGACCCGCAGGTGCTGGAGAAAATCTGGGGCGACTGGGAAAAGTTTGCCTCCTATGCCTTCAACAAGTCTCATGCCACCTGTTATTCCTGGGTGGCCTATCAGACAGCCTATCTCAAGGCGCATTACCCGGCAGAATATATGGCGGCATTGATGACCCGCCGTTTTTCGCAGATTACCGAGATTACCAAATTGATGGAGGAGTGCCAGTCGCTGGGCATCAAGACGCTGGGGCCTGACGTGAACGAGAGCTACCGTGAGTTTGGTGTGAACGAGCATGGCGAGATCCGTTTCGGTCTTTCTGCCATCAAGGGTATGGGAGCTCCCGCTGCAGATGCTATCGTGGCGGAGCGAATGAAGAATGGTCCTTACAAGACCATCTTTGACTTTGCCCAGCGTGTGGACTTCACCAATGTCAACCGCAAGGCTTTCGAGGCATTGGCACTGAGTGGCGGCTTCGACAGTTTTGGGATAGACCGCGAGAGCTTCTTCGGGGTCAATGCCAAGGGCGACTCCTTCCTGGATAGCTTGGTGAGATATGGGCAGCTCTACCAGCGTGAGCAGCAGGAGGCTGCCAATTCCCTCTTCGGCGGTTTCGATGCCGTAGAGATTGCCACGCCCCCGATTCCCAAGGTGGAGCCGTGGAGCACCATCGAACGTCTTAACAAGGAGCGTGAGTTGGTGGGCATCTATCTCTCTGCCCATCCCCTCGACGACTACAGCGTCGTATTGAAGTCGATGTGCAACACGCATTGCACGGAGTTGGATGACAAGGTGGCGCTTTCCAAGAAAGAGGATATAGTGCTGGGCGGTCTCATCACTGACGTGAAGTCGTCGTTCACAAAGACGGGAAAGCCCTGTGGATTCGTTACGATTGAGGACTTTCAAGGCTCCGGCAAGCTGGCCTTCTGGGGCGAAGACTGGGGAATGTGGCGTGGCATGCTGGTGGTGGGCTGCTCTGTCTACATCACGGCAAAGTGTACATCGCGCTTCGGCAATGACCAGTTTCTCGAACTCAAGGTGTCGAGCGTGGACTACCTGCAGACGGTCAAGGAGACACGCATCGAGAAGTTGACCATTACGGTCGACAGCGACATCGTCAACGACACCTTGGTCAACGATGTGCAGACTATGCTGGAGAAGGAGAAGGGCAATGCCCAACTGTTCTTGCAGATACATGATGTCAACAGCAATTCCAACATCCTGCTTCGTTCACAGGACAGGACGGTGGGTGTGGGTCGGGAACTGATACAGTATATCGAGTCCCATCCCAAGATGTCTTATTACATCAACTGAGAAGTTGGCATATAATTTGTTGGTTGTCTATATTATTAACATAAAAAAGATATACAAAATGGAAGTAACTATTACAACAGAGAATTTCGAGAGTTACAAGAATGGCGAGTTGCCATTGGTGGTTGACCTGTGGGCTACATGGTGCGGTCCTTGCCGTGCGCTCGCTCCTGTCATTGCTGAGCTTGCTGAGGAATATGACGGCAAGATCGTTGTGGGCAAGTGCGACGTGGAGGAGAACGAGGACATCTCCATGGAGTTTGGCGTGCGCAACATCCCCACCATCCTGTTCTTCAAGGGCGGCAAGTTGGTGGACAAGTTCGTAGGTGCTGCCAACAAGTCTAAGCTCGACGCAAAGTTCCAGGCTCTCCTGTAAGAGAAGGGTAAATGTACAGAAAAGTAAAAAGGTAATTACTTTTTTACCTTTTTACTTTTTTACCTTTAAAAGTTGCTTTTGCCCATATTTTTAGAATTCCACAGTTCTGCTGCCGTCTTCCTCTGTCGTGATTGTCACCTTGGTGGCATCCTCAGGGAGCAGGTCCTCTATCAGCTCGGGCCATTCCAGGAAGCAGAGTTGCCCGCCATAGAAATAGTCCTCGTAGCCCATGTCGTATACCTCTTCGAGTTTCTTGATGCGGTAGAAGTCGAAGTGGTAGATGGGGGCACCGCTGCTCGCGGTGTATTCATTGACGATGGCGAAGGTGGGGGAGGTGATGACATCCTCCACGCCCAGTTCCTCGCAGATGGCCTTGATGAATGTGGTCTTTCCTGTGCCCATCTTGCCGTAGAAGGCAAAGACCTTGCCCCGACCCATGCCAGCCAGGAATTGTTTGGCTGCCTCATGGATGTTGTCTAGTGAGTCAATCTTGATTTTCATTGTCTTTTATCCTATATTTGTCATATTATAGTAATTCATCTGCTAAAGTACAAAGATTTTTTGAGATATGGTCTATTTTGCGTCGTTAAGAAAGGTTAAAGGTATATTGCCGGGCCGAAAGTACTATACTTACGCATCATAACCATGGTGTTTACGAACCGTAACCATGATACTTATGGTTGCAGACCATGGTACTTATGTGTCATAGCCTCAGAAGGGCTATCTCTTGATGATCTTGGCTATGGCGAAGAGGACGATGCTCACGAAGATGATGGTGGCACCCGACGGCACGTTGAGCAGGTAGCTGGCATATAGCCCCACGGTGCAGTCGATGCAGCCTATAAGGATGCTCGCGCCTATCATTTTCTTGTAGCTGTAGGTGAAGAGGTTGGCGGTCATCTGGGGAATGGTGAGGAGGCTGATGGCCAGCACGATGCCCACCAGCTTCAGGGTGGCCACGATGGTCATGGCTATCAGGGTCATCATCATGTATTCCAGGGCCGCCACAGGCAGGTGCTGCGACCTGGCGAACGTGCTGTCGAAGGCGATGCTCTGTATGGGGCGCAGCAGGAAGGTGAACAGCAGTGCCACTGCCAGCGTGAGGACTGCCAGGAGCCATAGGTCGCTGGTCTCAATGGCGAGGATGCTTCCGAAGAGGAACGAGGGCAGGTCGGGCATGAAACCGGGGGTGAGGAAGCAGCAGATGATGCCGACGCTCATGCCCAGGGTCCAGAACATGGCGATGGCAGAATCCTTCCTCACGTCGGTGCGCTTCTCCATCCATTGTACTCCGAAGGCGCTCAGAACGGCGAAGACCATGGCAGAGAGGACGGGATTGACTCCGGCAAATACGCCGATGCCGATGCCCCCGAAGGAGGCATGGGTGATGCCGCCGCTGATGAACACCAGTCGGCGGGTTACGATGTAGGTGCCTATGAATCCGCACAGGATGCTTGCCAGGAAGGCACCCAACAAGGCGTTCTGGAAAAATGTGTATTGTAATATGTCCATTGTTTCTTCACTCTTCATTCTTCACTCTTCTCTCTTCCCCCAAGAAGCCAATCACTTCGTCCTTGAGCGGGTCGGGGAGGTTGATGCCGCGGAGTATCAGACTGCGGTTCCATCCTGCCACTTCCTCGGGCTGCATGGTGTAGAGCACTTCGGAAAACTCCTCCACCTCCTCGTCGGTATAGGAGTCGGCGGCGCGCCCCTTGAAGCGGTCGAGGTCTTCATCGTCGTAGTACTCTATCTCCTTGGTGGCTGCCTCCATCATGCACTCCTGTTCGCACTTGGAGTTCTCGCCGTTGCAGGTGTTGCACGACACGCCTTCCTTCAGCGGTTCCTCTTCCTCGCCCTTGCGATGGGAGAGGAGTCCGAAGATGGCGGAGATAAATCCTAATGCAAAAAGAGCGATAATCAGATACGACATGATATTGAGTTTCCCTTAATTATCAATTATTAATTATTAATTATTAATTATCCCAAACCCCACCTTCCTCAGGTCTTCCCAGAAATGGGGATAAGACTTGGACACTACTTCGGGGTTGTTAATCTTCAACTCGGGGAACTTGAAGGCAGCGGGGGCGAACGCCATAGCCATGCGGTGGTCCTCGTAGGTGTCTATCGGCTCGAACGTGGGCGCACAGGTTTCACCGTCCCAGAGGAGTGTGTTGTCGTTCTCGTCCTTGATGACGTAGCCTATCTTGAGCAGCTCTTTCTTGAGAGCCTCGATGCGGTCTGTCTCTTTGATTTTCAGACTGGCGAGTCCTGTAAACTTAAACTTGACTCCCATCAGGCAGCAGCACACCACTAAGGTCTGTGCCAGGTCGGGTGAACCTGTGAAGTCGTAGTCCAGTCGGGACAGCAGGCAGCGGTGGGCTTTCAGGGTGACGGTGGTAGGGGTGTTTCCTTCTGTGGAGGCAAACTCCGTCTTTACGCCCAGAAGACTGAAAATGTACTTGATGACGGAATCGCCCTGCTTGGAGCCGTCCATCAGTCCCTCCAGTTTTATCTCGGAGTCGATGTTGGCGTTGAGCGCCAGCATCTCATACCAGTAGGAAGCTGCACTCCAGTCGTTCTCCACCAGGTACTCCCTGTCCTTGTAGGGCTGGGGCTTGACGGTGATGGTGTCGATGTCTGTCCATTCGGCATCTGCGCCAAACTCCTGCATCGTCCAGAGCGTGAGGTCGATGTAGGGACGGGAGGCAATCTCGCCGGTGAGTTTCAGTTCCAGTCCCTTCTTAAGGATGGGACCGATCATGAGGAGGGCTGAGATGTACTGCGAACTGATGTTGCCCACCACTTCGAGCTTGCCACCTTCCAGGGGATGCCCCTTGATGTGGAGTGGGGGATAGCCTTCCTTGCCCTCGTATTCAATTTCTGCGCCCAGGTACCTGAGGGCGTCCACGAGGATGCCGATGGGACGGTTTTGCATTCGCTCCGTCCCGGTGATGGTATGCTCGCCGTTGGTGGCGGCGAGGAATGCCGTCATGAAGCGCATGGCGGTGCCTGCTGCCTTGATGTTGATGACTTCCGGCATGTCTTGCAAAGCCTTGATGATGACTTCCGTGTCATCGCAGTCGCTGAGATTGCTGGGACGGGTGTTGCCGCCCGCCATGGCGTGGATCACCAGGGCGCGGTTGCTGATGCTCTTGGAGGCGGGCAGATGGATGGTCTCCCTGATTTGTTGGGGTGCCTTGATAGTATATATCATGTCTTCTTTCGTTCTTTTGGATGTTCTGTGGATAGGGGCTTATTTCGCCAGGGTGATGGGCAGGTCGATGGGACCGTCGTAGGTATCCTCTTTCTCTGCTCGCGACTTTGTAGAGGTCTTTTCCTTCTTCGGACCGGGTATCAGCGGACTGTAGTAGAGCACCTGGCGAATACGGTTGCGCTGCTGGCTGGTGAACTGATAGCCCAGGGTGACGGAATAGTCCATGATGTTGATGGAACTCCAGGTGTCGCCGTTGGAGTTGGAGCGGAGAAGCAGGGTGTCCAGGGTGTATTCCCGGTTTTCTTTCTTCTGGTTGATGGCTAATTCTTCCAGCCACTTGTTGTACTTCACGCGGTTGTAGCTCTTTGTGTCGTCGCAGTAGTCGGTGTCTTCGTCCGAGTCGGCGAGTTCTCCGTCTTTTTCGGCGAAGTCGTGATGCAGACCCAGGTAGTGGCCCAATTCGTGGGCGAGGGTGTAGTTGGCATCCTTAGTGCTGAGCGTGAAACCATCGTTGCCAGACAGGTTCTTGTTGAAGAAACTCGACTGGTTGTAGATGTACAGACTGTTGATGCTCAGGCAATAGGCATACTTGAGGTTCGACTTCGACAGCGTGCTCTTGCTAGCTTCCTCCAGTCCCTCGATGTCGGGATAGCCGCCGTAGCAGTAGGGCATTACACTGATGCCGAGCGTCGTGCTGCCGCTGTTCGACTCGTTGGCGAAGGGGTACACCATCACGTTGATGTATTCGTTGGGGTCCCAGATGTACTTGGTGTTGGTGCTGGAGTTATCGTTCATGAACTCTGTGCAGTTGATGGGCAGTGTGCCCGAATACTTGATGTATTCCACACCAGGAGTGCTGAGCTTCTTGTTGTTCTCGTCCTCCAGGGCAAGTTCGAAGATGACGTTGATGTCCACGCCCTCGCCCAGTGAAGACTTCAGGCCTGCCTTGTAAAGTAGGTTGACATTCTCGATGAGTTCCTTGAAACGGCTGGTGCGTATGTATTGCAGGGTGTCGTTGGGATTCTGGTAGAGTACGTGGAAGATGACGGGCAGGTGGTAGATGTAGTCATCGCCCGTGACTGTGTCCGTGTCGCGGTCTTGTTCCGTACTGGCAAAGAAGGTGTCCTCTTTCTGGCACGATGAGAAACAAATGCTGAGGCATAGGGTCAAAATGATGGTGCAATATCTCATATAAGTTTGTTTATTGTTGTTTTTTACGTGCAAAATTACAAAATTAATTAAACAAATGGCCATAAACTCGACAAAAAGTGTTATCTTCGCACGAAAAAGAAGATTGTCATGAAGAAAATATTGATTATGTTGCTTGTTTTGCAGGCAAGTGTTGCCGCAGTGGCACAGGGGTTGAATGCGAAATATTCCATTGATTATGTCAAGAGCCATCAGCTTTATCTGCAGGGCGATGCTGTGAATGTAATAGACGTGGACGTGGAGTGGCCATCCTGTCTCAACGGCTCGGATGCCGACTCCTTGCAGAGCCACTTGCAGCGCTTGCTCTTCCGGAATGTTGCTCCTGCTGGGTGGAAGGAGGCACGTCGCCATTTCCTGAGTGGCTTCGGTGTGCCTGTGGACGGTCAGCTCCCCTTCCTGCCCGATGATGACAAGTTCTGCTACGTCAGTTGCCAGCTCCGTGAGGTGGGGCTGTGGAAGGGTCGCTTCGCCTCCTTCCGGGCGATTGTCTCTTGTGAGCCCCATAAGCAGAGTCCCCAGAAGGAGTACCGTCATGAGACGATGTTTACCTACGACATGATCAGGAACGAGGTACTTCACCGTGACCAGATACTGAGGATGGGCCGCATCACCGAGAGCCCTTCCTACTCGCAGCGTTTCTCCGACCTCCTACTGGGACATCTGGAGAAATCGCTTTCCATCACACCTTCCAATATTAGCTTGGGGCAGAATATCGGTGTGGGCAATGGGTATCTGATTGTGCCTTTCGTGGCTTTCGGCGAAGACCCTTCTTTCTGCGAGGATGCCACCGCCTACCTGCCCATCTCTGAGATGGGCGACTTCCTTACCAAGGATTTCCAAAAGCGCTTGACTGCGGAACCGTTGGCGGGAGCTGCCCAAGTTCCTGCTGCCGTGGAGGAGGAAGACGGCGACAAGGTGTATGAGACGGTGGACGAGAAACCGGAGTTCGACCTGCCCGGCACCACTTATACCTCTTATATTATGGATAATCTGGAGTTGCCTGCCTTGGCCAAGCTGGAGAATGCCTCGCCCAGGGTGTTGGTGTCGTTTGTAGTGGAGAAGGACGGAAGCATCAGCGATGTGAGCGTCGTGCGCCCAAGCTCCCCTTCCATGGATCGCGAGGTGGTAAACTTGGTGAGACTGATGCCCAAGTGGAAGCCCGGCAAGCTGAACGCCAATTCTGTAAGAACACGTCAATTCCTTCCCCTGACCATAAAAATGCAATAAATAATGACAAATAGATAGAAGCTGCCCCCACTTGCCCGTCAGGTGGGGGTAATTGTATTTTAAAGGTTATATTGACAAATAGTAAGAGAACTGTAAGAGGCGATGGTGTTTTATAACATATCACTTGACAGATTGAAAGGAAATGCCGTTGGAAAGTTCGATTTTCTAAATTGTGTGCGCTTCCAAAACAAAACTATTCAAAGGCGGAAAAAATATGATAAAATAGCGTTAAGGATTGAACAACTTTCGGAAATTTGTCGTATCTTTGCATCAGAAAAAAGAAAAGTAACACCTAAAAACGTAAGATTATGAAACGAGTTATATTCATCTCAGTTATGGCTCTGATGACCATCGCAAGTTTTGGTCGCAAGCATGTAGAGAACGCAACAGTTGTAGCTGACACGATTTTCTATGCAGAGAACATGTCAAACGTTGCAAGTGCTGACCAGGCAAGTTATTACAGGATTCTGATGACTACCGGGTCGGGGCTGAACAAGAAGGACGTATTCCAAGACTATTATATGAACGGCAACCTGAGGGCTGAGGGCGGCTATAGCTTCATCGACCTGGGCAATGACCGCAACACCATCTTCAACGGTGAGGTGACTACCTACTACAAGAATGGCAAGGAGAAATGGAATGGAAAGTACGTCAATGGCAAGCGCGAGGGATATTTCACTCTCCAGCTTCGCGAAGGCGGTGTGGCAGTGGTTCAGTTCAAGAACGGCAAGTCTGTTCACGACTACTTCACGGTGACCTATCCCGATGGCAGCATGGAGAAGAAAGCTCTCTCAGAGATTAAGTCCCTGATGTAAGCATGTGGAAATACCCCCTTTTACAATAATAGATCTCTCTTATAAAAATTAAAATTTTATGTTGATATGACACAATAGAAGGGCAGCTTTCGTGAGGAAAGCTGCCCTTCGCTATGTTGTATCTTTCAGAAAGGTGTCTTGATGACTCTCCCTTCCCGCTTAGTCCATTTCCATTTCCAATTCCACAGGACAATGGTCGCTTCCCAGCATCTCCGTGTGGATGGTTGCTTCCTTGATTTGACCCTTCAGCCGGTCTGACACCAGGAAGTAGTCGATGCGCCAGCCTGCGTTCTTCTCCCTTGCCTTGAAGCGGTAAGACCACCAGGAGTAGGTCACCTCCTCGGGATGCTTGTAGCGGAAGGTGTCGGTGAAACCGTTGCCCAGCAACCGGGTCATCTTCTCGCGCTCCTCGTCGGTGAAGCCTGCATTGCGGCGGTTGCTTTTCGGGTTCTTGAGGTCTATCTCCTCATGCGCCACGTTCATGTCACCGCATACGATGACGGGCTTCTTTGCATCGAGTGCTTTCAGGAACCGCAGGAAGTCTTCCTCCCATTGCATGCGGTAGTCGAGACGGCGAAGGTCGGTCTGTGAGTTGGGGGTGTAGACGGTGACAAGGTAGAACTGTCTGTATTCGAGCGTGATGACACGTCCTTCGTGGTCGTGCTCCTCCACCCCGATGCCGTAGCTCACATCCAACGGTTTGTGCCTGGTGTAGATGGCTGTGCCGGAATAGCCTTTCTTCTCGGCATAGTTCCAGTAACTCTCATAGCCGTCGAACTGCAGGTCGAGCTGGCCTTCCTGCATTTTCGTCTCCTGCAGGCAGAAGAAGTCGGCGTCGAGGTCCCTGAATTGGTTCTCGAAGTCCTTGCCCACGCAGGCACGCAGTCCATTCACGTTCCAAGATATAAACTTCATCATCACTTCAAACTTCTAATTTTTCAAGAGGTTCATGAATTCCTGGCGGGTGTTGAGTGAGTTGAACACACCGCTGTAGTCGCTCGTGGTGGTGATGGAGTTCTGTTTCTCCACTCCCCTCATCTGCATACACATGTGCTTAGCCTCGATGACCACCATCACGCCCTGTGGCTTCAGTGTCTCCTGGATGCAGTCCTTTATCTGTTGGGTGAGTCGCTCCTGCACCTGCAGGCGGTGGCTGTAGATGTCCACCACGCGTGCTATTTTGCTCAGTCCCGTGATGTGGCCGTTGGGGATGTACGCCACGTGAGCCTTGCCGTAGAAGGGCAGCATATGATGCTCGCACAGGGAGAAGAACTCGATGTCCTTGACGATGACCGTCTGGTTGTATTCTTCTGCGAAGAGGGCGTCGGTGAGCACCTTCTTGGGGTCCTGTAAATATCCACGAGTGAGCACCTGCATGGCCTTCGCCACACGCATGGGGGTCTTCTGGAGTCCCTCGCGCTCGGGGTCCTCGCCCAGGAGTTGGATGATTTCCTTGTAGTGTGATGCGAGTTCGTCGAGTCCCTCGCGAAATTCTGTTTCTGGATTCATTTCTAATTGTTAATTCTTCATTAATTCTGTACAGTTATTTGTCCTTTCACCAGACAGGCTTGCTTGTAGCCCATGTCGCGTATCTTCTGCAACATCTGCGTTGCTTCTGCCTGGCTGCGGAAGTTGCCTACGCGGCAGATCCAGCGCGGCGAGTAGAAGTGCACGTACACGGGTTGGTCCGGGTACCTCATCTTGATGCTGTTGCCTATCTGCTCCGCCTTCTGTCGGTCTTCGCGTGAGTTGCCTCCGGCGTATGCCTGTACTCTATATCCTGTCACCTTGTAGCTTCGGCGCATCACTTTCTTGCGCAGGTCGGGTGTCTCTGTTTCTTCTTTTTCGGTCTCCGTCTTCTTCAGGGAGTCTGCCTTTGCCTTGTGCTGTGGCTGCTCGGCTGTCTTCTTGGACTGCTCTGCTGTCTTCTTGGGCTGTTCTGTTGCTTTCTTGGGCTGTTCGTTGTTCTTCTGGGCGGTAGGGTTATTGTTGGTCTTGTTGTCTTGCAATGTTGCAGCTGGTTTCTTGCCGTTTACCAATTCGTCGATGTCCTTGCTTTGGTTAACGGTGACCGTTCCCAGTCCGGGCACCTGTTTCTTCAGATGTTCCAGGTAGGTCTGTGCTTGCGCTGTGACGGCCATTCCGAGTGCTGTGATGAGTAAAATGACGAATTGTCTCATAACTCTGTTTCTTTTGATGGTGTTGATGAAAATATCCATGCCGTCCTCCATGTGAGAGAAGGGTGCGGCATGGATTCTTTTATGCTGTGATTACTTGTTCCAAGCGTCGATGATACCCTTGAAGTCAGCAGCCTTCAGAGAGGCGCCGCCGATCAAGCCACCGTCGATGTCGGGCTTTGCGAAGAGCTCGGGAGCGTTGCTTGCCTTGCAGCTGCCACCGTAGAGGATGGAAGTGTTGTCGGCAGCCTCTGCACCGTAAACCTCAGCCACGCAAGAACGGATGTAGGCGTGGATTTCCTCAGCCTGCTCGGCTGTGGCGGTCTTGCCTGTACCGATAGCCCAGATGGGCTCGTAAGCGATGATGATGTTCTTCCAAGCCTCTGCATCGAGGTGGAATACAGAACCTGCCAACTCAGCCTTTACTACCTCGTTCTGCTTGTTGGCCTCGCGCTGCTCGAGAGACTCACCGATGCAGAAGATTACCTTCAGACCGTTAGCCAAAGCCAACTCCACCTTCTCCTTCAGGATCTCTGGAGTCTCGTTGTAGTACTCGCGACGCTCGGAGTGACCGAGGATAACGTACTCAGCACCTGTAGACTTCACCATCTCTGCTGAAACCTCACCAGTGTAAGCACCGGATGTGTGGTTGGCGCAGTTCTCTGCTGAAAGCTGGATGCAGCTGCCCTTGATTACCTCGGCTACAGAAGCCAAGTGGATGAATGGTGTGCCGATGATTACGTCACAGTTAGGGTTCTTCACTACCTCTGTGAGCTCCTTGGCGAGAGCTACACCCTCCTGCAGGTTCTTGTTCATTTTCCAGTTGCCTGCTACGATTTTCTTTCTCATTTTCTTTTTCTTTTTAAAAGTTGATAATATTCTGTTCGAATTCTCTTTCTTCCTGATCCATGCTCCCCATGCCCACAGGCGGTCGGCGATGGTGAGCAAGATGAGCGGCAGTGCGAACCAGCCGAGGATGCCTGCTATCTTCATAGCTGCGCTCTCCCGGGGCATCTTGCCTATCCGGGTCTGTTCCAGCGGCTTGCCGCCTATCTCCTCCATGCTGGGCAGACTGTTGTGGCTCCATTTCTGTATGATGGTGCCGTCTTTCAGCAGAATGAGTCCCGGGTTGCTGCGTATCATCGTCTTGAGCGTCGTTCCGTCCGTCGTGTAGAAGGGATACTCGGCTCCCGTGATGTCCTGCCACTTGCTGATGTCCTTCCCGTCGCTTGCCGTGAGGCAGAGGAAGGGGTATCCGTGGTCTTGCGCATATTCGTATATCTGGTCGATTACACCGAAGTTGGAGTCGTCAGCCTTGGCGAGTGTCGGCGAGATGAGCAGGAACGTGTAGCCCTTGGTGCCCAGCACCTCTTGGGTCTTGTCTTCCCCGGTTTTTCTGTCCTCGATGGAGAAGTCGTGGATGGGGGGCACATAGCCCTCCTCGGTCTGTACGGTTTTGCTGTCAATGAACTTCCAGGTGGAGTCGGGGTAGTTGTCGATGGTGAATTCTTTTCTCTGCCCGTCTTTCTCCATGATGAACGTGGTCTCGAACTGGGGCTGCTTGGCTCCCTCGGGTATCTCCATGTCCTTCTCTATGTTCACGCCGATATGATAGGGGCGGAAGTCGAAGGCGGGAAGGTCCCAGAGGCTCCATACACTCAGTGTTACGGCGAAGAGGATAGTGTAGTTGATGACCACCCACTGGGTCGACTTGGAGATGAATCTTACCATCCGCAACGGCATCTTGCAGAGCATCAATGAGATGGCGAGCAACACTACATTCTTCGCCAAGGTCTCTCCGTTGGTTAGCTTCACCGCGTCGCCGAAGCATCCGCAGTCCTTCACCGGGTTGGCAATGAAAATCCAGATGGTGATGAGGGTCATCACCGTCATCACCAGCAGGCAGAGCTTCGTGACCAGCCTTCTGCGGATGGCGAAGAGCAGGAGGATGCCTGTTGTCAGCTCCAGGGTGGAGAGGGCGATGGAGGCGAGGAGTGTCGCCCAGTCGGGCACGATGCCGCCTATGTGCAGGGCCGTCAGGTAGTCGGCTATCTTGTACTGTGTGCCCAACGGGTCTATCGCCTTCACATATCCTGAGAATATGAAGGTGGCCGCCATGAGCAATCTGCCGAGATTGACGCTAACCTGTTTTATCGCATTGCCGCTGTTCATGATTCTCTATACCTTATTATTATATAAGAAGATTTATATACAGTCTTCCGTTTCCTGTTCCTGAAGTTTGATGGCTCCGAACACGGCGTAGTTGATGATGTCCATGTAGTTGGCGTCGATGCCCTCCGAAACGAGGGTAGCGCCGTGGATGTCCTCTATCTCCTTGACGCGCTGTATCTTGGTGAGGATGAAGTCGGTGTAGCTGCTCACCCTCATCGAGCGCCATGCCTCGTCGTAGTCGTGGTTCTTCTTCTTCATCAGCTCCAGGGCTTCCTTGGCGTGCTGGTCGTAGAGTGCCATTGCCTCGTCGGGGGTGATGTCCACCTCGTCCACGAACCCCCTCTCCAGCTGTATCAGTCCCACGATGCCGTAGTTGATGAGGGCGACGAACTCGGGGCGGATGCCTTCGCCCACCAGCGACTCGCGCTTGATCTCCAGGGAGCGTATGCGCTTCGCCTTGATGTAGAGCTGGTCGGTCAGCGATGAGGGGCGCAGGATTCTCCAGGAAGCTCCGTAGTCGTGCAGCTTCTTCTCAAACAGGGTCCTACATTCGGCCATGACAGCACTGAACTGCCTTTCAGTTTTTGACAAATCTATCATAATATCTTCGAAAATCGCTGCAAATTTACGCATTTCTTATGAAATAACCAAAAAATTATGTTTATTATTTATTTTGTAATTCCCTCTTTTTTCCGTAACTTTGCACCCACAAAGTTAGAATGATGAGAAGTTTATCCAATGAAGATTTAGCTAAAGCACTCGATAAGGACATTTTCCACAAGATTTCCGAGGCGGCGGACTCGTTGCACTTGGAGTGCTATGTGGTGGGTGGATACGTGCGCGACCTTTTCCTTGAACGCCCCTCCAACGACATCGACGTGGTGGTGGTGGGCAGCGGCATCCAGGTGGCCGACGCACTGAAGAAGACTCTCGGCAAGAAGGCACATATCTCTGTGTTCCGCAATTTCGGAACGGCACAGGTGAAGTACAAGGACACGGAGGTGGAGTTCGTCGGTGCCCGCAAGGAGAGTTATAGCCACGATTCCCGCAAACCCCACGTGGAGGATGGCACGCTGGAGGACGACCAGAACCGTCGCGACTTCACCATCAACGCCATGGCGGTGTGTCTCAACAGTGACCGCTTCGGTGAGCTTGTAGACCCTTTCGAAGGGCTCTACGACCTGGAGGACGGCATCGTCGCCACGCCCCTTGATCCCGACATCACCTTCTCCGACGATCCGCTGAGGATGATGCGCTGCGTGCGTTTCGCCACCCAGCTCAACTTCCAGATAGAGCCGGAGACCTACGATGCTCTCTCCCGCAATGCCGACCGGCTGAAGATCATCAGCGGTGAGCGCATCTGCGACGAGATGAACAAGATTATGCTCTCCAAGCATCCCAGCACGGGCTTCTATTATCTCAAGGACACGGGGCTGCTCGACATCATCATGCCCGAGCTTTGCGCCATGGACGTGGTGGAGACCCGCAACGGAAGGGCGCACAAGAATAACTACGAGCATACCATGGAGGTCTTGGAGAACGTGTGCTGCCACAGCGACAACCTCTGGCTCCGTTGGGCGGCGTTGCTTCACGACATCGGCAAGCCAAAGAGCAAGCGGTGGGACAATGTGGCGGGTTGGACTTTTTATGGTCATAACATGATTGGTGCCAAGATGGTGCCAGCGATGTTCCGCAGGATGAAGCTGCCCATGGACGCCAAGATGAAGTATGTGCAGAAGCTAGTGGAGCTACACATGCGCCCCATCGCCATCGCTGACGAGGAGGTGACCGACAGTGCCGTGCGCCGCTTGCTCAATGATGCCGGCGATGACATCAATGACCTCATGACACTCTGCGAGGCGGACATCACCAGCAAGAATGAACAGCGCAAGAAACGCTTCCTCGACAACTTCCGCATCGTCCGCGAGAAGTTGGCAGACCTGCAGGAACGCGACTACAAGCGTCTCCTCCAGCCCTGCATCGACGGCAACGAGATTATGGAACTCTTCCATCTGCGTCCGTCGAGAGAGGTGGGCACGCTGAAGCAGACCCTCAAGGATGCCGTGCTCGACAACAAGGTGCCCAACGAGCGCGAGCCGCTCATGCAGCTGCTCCTGAGCAAGGCGAAGAGCATGGGCATCGTCACTGAATAGGACGGAATGTATTAACAATTTAAATATTAAAGTTATGAAAAAGTTATTGGTTATCATGTGCCTCGTGATGAGTTGCACCATTTCTTTCGCCAAGTCTCTTGCAGGCTCCGGCAACATCAACATCCTGAAGGAAAACGCCTCCGCAGTGATAGAGATAGACTATTCCAAGGCTGCCTACCGCGAGTACCACACGTGGCAGAGCGAGAAGAAGACAAACTTCGCCAAGCAGGGAACGAAGGACAAGGAGAGCTTCGTGGAGTTCTTCAACATGAGCACCCCGGGCATGCAGGCAACGACCGATGCCTCCGGCGCACAGTACAAGATTCTCGTGGAGCTGACCAAAATCCGCAAGTATCTGGGCCTGTGGGCTCCCTATTCCAACCGCATCCAGCTCTGGGGCACGGTGAAGGTCATCAACATAGCCACGGGAAAGACGGAATGCACTTTCACCCTGAAGAGGTTCCAGGGCCGTGACAGGTATGGCGATGACCTCTGTTACGCCAACACCTTCTCCCACCTTGGTGAGAAGATTGCCCAACTGGTGACAGGAGCCACTGGGTCTAACATAGCCGAGGAAGGAAAGAACGCTACGGAGAAGGACTAAAAACATTCATCCCACAAGTTAGTAAATATAGGAAATCGTCTTCCGGAAGCCTCCGAGAAGGCGATTTTTTATTTAGTGACGGTTAAAAGTCAAACTTGGTACATTTTTAATGATTATTGCTATATGAAAATCTTTTTATCCCTACAAGAAATCTCTGTTCCGTAGCTACGGAACAGAGATTTCTTGTAGGGAAAGATACTATTTCATCGAGTGCCCAAAAGTAGTAGACATATCTGGGTGACTTTTTACAAATTCACTGTTATTGCTTTTCCGTTATATTCCACCGTCTTCGTTGCCTTCATCGGCAGATTACCCACCCCGCTATCTGCACCGACAAGCACAATATGGAACTTGCGACTTTGGAGCATTCCCTTGAAATTGCCCTTGCGAGGAGCGATGCTCAAGGTATGGTCATCCTCATTCCAAGAGAACTTAATCTCTGAGAACTTGCCTTTTTCGTAATTATAGTTGTCGCCCTCATCCTCATAAAGCGTAAACTCGCCATTGGCACCTGGGTAAACACGAATTTCCAATTCATCCCATGGTTTCTCCGAACTATACTGCACCTCTGGTCCGAAAGGCAAGACGGTACCAGCCTTCACGAACACTGGCATGATGCTGATAGGACAAAGGCGCTGTATTTCCTGCCCTCCATCATACTGCGCATTGCTCCAGAAGTCGTACCACTTGTTGCCCTTTGGCAAATATACACTTACAGGGGCGGCAGCCTTCTTGACATCTGGATAGATGGTGTGTCCCTTCTTCTCATTGTCCTTCCAAGTATAGAGCGGATCGGATACTGGCTTCACCAAGAGATTGCGACCGAACAGATACTCATCGTTCAGACCAGATGCCCTCTTGTCGGCAGCATAGTCCATCACCAAGGCACGCATCATCGTGCCGCTGTTCTGCACACAGTCGCCAGCCATACTATATATATAAGGTAAGAGACGGTAACGCAACTTGACAGCATCCACCATAGCATCATAACACCAATCGCCGGGTTTGCCAAACTCATAGAACTCGCTCACCATCGGCGACGAACAGTGGTTGCGCATCAAGGGCATGAAGGTTCCCCATTGCATCCAGCGAGTCTGCAACTCCTGTACAGCCGGGTTGGTAGCCTTCTGCTCATACTCCCCATAGAAGAACCCGCCAAGGTCGGTATTCCAGAACGGAATGCCACAGAGCGAAAAGTTCAAGCCCGATGGTATCTGCTGCTTCATCTCCTGCCAGGAAGCCAAGATGTCGCCACTCCACGACAGCGTACCATAGTGCTGAATGCCGAAAGCACCACTCCGGGTCATTTGCACCGAACGCTTCCAATTGCCCTTCATGGCTCTTTGATGTTCGTAGATGCTCTTGTTGTGTACCAACGGATAGGCATTTTTCACGCTGAGCCAGGATCCGTCATAGGTCTGATAGTCTTGGTCGCCATCCTTCTCGAAATGGTCGGGCTCGGTAGAGTCAGTCCACCAGGCATCGAATCCCATGTTATAGAGATGGGTGAGATACTTCCAGTAGATTTCACGAGCCTTCGGATTATAGACATCGTATGGTCGGGCATCGCAATTCATTGGCCATGTGTTGAAAGGAAGAAGGGCATTGATTTTCTGAAACTCCTTGTACTGTGCTGTCCATGGGCCGAAGGTTGGCCAAATGGTAATCATGAGATGCGCATCATTTTGATGTACATACTTCACCATCTCCTCCGGACTCTTCAGACGAGGTTCTCCCTGCGCTTTCAGGCTCTTCATGTCATTAGGCAGATACTTGCTCCAGACTGGGTCGCCCACCTTATTGATATAATAAGGATTTTGGAATTTCATCGCATTCCAGTTGCTGTCGCATCCCCAGTACTGCCAGTCTTGCACGATGGCATCCGTAGGAATCTTCAGCTCGCGATACTTGTCCAACACACCAGCCAACTCATCGCTGGTCTTGTAGCGCTCACGGCACTGCCAGAATCCCATTGCCCATTTCGGAAACATTGTTGCCTGACCCGTCAATTCCCGAATGCTTGCAATAACGCCATCCTGCGTACCATCCTTATACATAAAGTAATAGTCGGCGCAAGTGCCTACCTCGCTGGTAAATGAAGTGGTGCTTGTTAAGGAAGGCTTATCCTTAGAGGCAACTATGTCATCGAAGTAGGTCTTGCCCGCATTGTCCCAATAGAGTCCATATCCCTTTTCGCTCGTAAAGTAAGGTATGGCGATATAGGTGTTGTGGTTCCAAAGCTCCACATGTCGACCACGCTGGCTCATATACGTATCACGCAACTGTCCCAAGCCATAGATTGCCTCATCATCGGCGAGGCGAAAATCTTGCTTGATGCGATACTTGCCTTTGTTGGCTTCATCCTTACGGGTCTCAAGGACTGTCTTCGTATCGTCCAGGAGCGGCTTGCCTTCCTTGGAAAGGAAGCGAATCTCGCCTGTCTTCTGATTAAGTTCCACAGTAATAAATGCTGACTTCATACTGACGGTGTCACCGTTTTCCCGAACCTCGACATCTTTCAACAGCTGAGGTTTGAGGATTACGGAATAACTCTTCTTCCCAATGGGGTTGGCATTGCCAGCATCCGATTTCACGATGCGGACAATGGAAGGCGAGTAGAACTCGATGGTTACATTTTGGTTAGCCACTTGTCGGGTGATGGAAGAAGCAGACATACCTTTCTTGGCATTGACCATCTGCACGTTCTTGGCGCCAGTCTCACTTGGAATGCCCATGGCAGCAATGCTCAAAAAAGCAATAAGGGATAAATTCTTTAGCATACTTTAGATTCTCATATTAGTTATTAATTATTCGATAGGATTTCTATCAAAATTCCGGTTGCAAAGGTAAGGCTAAATCTTGGAAAAGTGCTAAAACAAATGAAGATTCAAATAGTAATTTTGTTGAATAATGCCTGAAATACCCTTTGTTTAAGGCATTTCCAAACATCTGTATGCGTTTTATCTGTACTCTGAAGGCAATACGCCAAACTCTTTCTTAAAACATTTGGTGAAATAGCTCGGCGAACTGAATCCTGTTCGCTCTGCGATTTCATTGACCGTAAGTTTTCCTTCCTTCAACAAAGTAGCGGCACGCTGAAGACGAACTTGCCGAATGAACGCTACTGGTGTCGTATTCGTCAAAGCAGTCAGTTTCTTGTAAAGCCCGGTTCGCTCCATGCAGAGGTCATGGGCAAGTTGCTCCACGCCATACTCGCTATCCTCCAGATGCTGCTCAACCAAAGTTCGGAGAGTCTTCACAAACACCGGTTCTTGTGCAACATTAGCTTGTTCTACCGACAGCGTCTTAACCTCTTCTTCTTCTTCTTTCTCCTTTTCACTTCGAGCCGAATTATCCACTGTAACAGCAGGACTTTTCCCTTTCCTCCGAAGATAAAGAAAAATCGCAAAAGCAAGAACAAGCAGTAAGATGAATGCCATAAGAACCCATCCCGACTTCCACCATGGCTCGTCTATCGTGAAAAATAATCCCAACATTGGAGAGACATAGATGAGCCCGTCATTATAAGTTCCCAGCCAAATCGCTCCTTCCCTGTCTCTATATACAGTATTGACGCCCGTAACCAGCGACCTGCCATCCGGCAAAGCCAATTCACTTACCTCCCGTGGTAGGTTGCCAACCCTGAAGTCAAACATCAGATAACCCTGCTGACTACTTACCAAGGCTTGATAGTCTGATGACATATTCAATGTATGCAAGATATAATCGCAAGAGAATATCTTGGAATACTTGCGATGCTCAGGATCGAAATGCAAGAAGACAGAAGTTGCTTTTCGACTTCTCACGTCATACCCTGTCCTGATTTGATAAAATTGTCCGCTTGGGGTTTGTGTGGTGAGCGAGGTGCTTTGATAATACGGCACCTCAGAACGGGAGTAGGCGGATAACGTATACGACAGTTTACCATTCTTGAATGCAGCGACAGTTCCCTGCGAAAGAAAGGCATAGACATAATCGCCGTCGGTATCCAAGTCTTGCAAACATCCCCAGCTGTCTTTCAGTTGAACGTCCTGTCCCGTGGATGTATTGACCGCTACATTATCTATGACAACCCAAACATTCCGCTTGCTATCCACATAAAGGTCGCTTATCAAATCTTCAATCTGTAGAGTATTACAAAGAAGAACTTTCCGGGCATCTGTTTCCGTCAAACTCTTTCTCAGAGAATCGAGCGGATGAGACAAAATCTCATTTTTCCTCAAGTCAACACAATAGACCCGGTGATTATCCTTTACCCAAAGTCTGTCTTGTGAATCAGCATAAAGGTGAGTCTGTCCATCATATTTTTCCAGTCGCTGAGCTTCTTTCTCACCTAAAGGGATAAAACGGAATCGTCTGCCATCATAGAGGTTGACACCCTTCCGAGTCCTTACCGCCAACCTGTTGTCAGGCAATTGTATCATCTGAAGGACATGATTGTCTGCCAATCCCTGTTGAGTATTGAGCACATAGAAATAGTCATCTTTCCCTACCTTTTGCGCCAAACAGGTCGACACCCAATGCAAAAGAGAAAGAAAGATGACACCTACTATGATATAGGGTCTTGCCATAATATATAATCTTGTACTTCTTTTCATTCTTTTTATTATTTGGCGAGTCATTGGTTCAACCAACAAAACTTATTGCAAAAGTACTAAAAGAAGCGCAGATATGCAAATAATTACTCTAAATGCTACACATTTTTCAAGGATAAGTAGGTGCTTCTTATGTTAGGAAACGGCCATTTCTTATTGTTTAAGAATGTAAAGAAAACTTTTCTAACAGAACAATTTTTGTTAAATATTGGAACACTTATAGACAATTTCCCCATATTATTAGTACTTTTGCACCGCCTTAGAAAACTTGAAAGGCGTTTTAAGTTTCCTTGACGATTGTTTGAGATTACTATAATATAATATAAAAAATAGGTATGAAAATTAAAAACGTTTTGTTTGTTGCAGCTGTCATGGCTTTGGCAACTTTGACATCATGTGGTGGAAGTAAGAAGGGCGGACTGCCCAACTTCTCCGACGACGAGTTCGCCGTGAGTACAATCGGTACTTCCAACGCCGCATTGCAGACCACCTATCCTGCTACCATCAAGGGTATCCAGGACGTGGAGGTGCGTCCCAAGGTTTCTGGTTTTATCACGAAGGTGTACGTGCACGAGGGTGAGACCGTGGCTCCCGGCCAGCTCCTGTTCTCCATCGACAGCGAGACTTACCAGGCAGCCGTGCGCTCTGCAGCTGCCGCTGTGAACACGGCGAAGGCGCAGATGAACACCGCGAAGCTGACCTACCAGAACAACAAGAAGTTGTATGACAGCAAGATTATCGGTGAGTATGAGCTTTCCACAGCCGCCAATTCCCTGGCTACTGCTCAGGCACAGGTGGCTCAGGCTGAGGCTTCGCTGGCTTCCGCCAAGGAGCAGCTTGCCTGGTGCTCGGTGAAGAGCCCTGCAGCCGGTGTCATCGGCAGCCTTCCCTTCAAGGTGGGTGCTCTGGTGAGCGCATCGGGCCAGGCATTGACCACGGTGTCCAACATCAGCACCATGGAGGTGTTCTTCTCTGTGTCTGAGTCGCAGATCCTGAAAATGAGCAAGACCAATGGCGGAGTGCAGGCAGCCATCGCCGCTTTCCCCGCAGTGAAGCTGCAACTGGCAGACGGTACCATCTATAACCATCCCGGAAAGGTGGTGAAGATGAGCGGTGTCATCGACGCCACCACAGGAGCCATCTCCCTCATCGCCCACTTCTCCAACCCCGAGAAACTGCTGAAGAGCGGCGGTGCAGGTTCCATCATCGTTCCCAACGACCAGAACAGTGCCATCGTGATTCCACAGGAGGCTTGCTCACAGGTGCAGGACAAGATCTTCGTATACGTGGTGACCAAGGACAGCAAGGTGAAGTATACCGAAATCAAGGTGAACCCACAGGATGACGGCAAGAACTACATCGTGACCTCTGGCCTGAGCGTAGGCGACCGCATCGTGGTGAAGGGCATCACCAAGTTGACCGACGGTCAGCAGATCAAGCCCATCACCGTGGACCGTTACAACCAGAAGATTGCCGAGGCAGCCAAGCTGGCAGAGACCCAGGACAATGCCCATGAGTTCGCCAACGCCATGAGCGGGAAAAAGTAATTATAAATTAAATCGATTATGTCATTTACAAACTTTATAAAGCGCCCGGTACTTTCGACGGTGGTCTCCATCTTCTTCGTCTTGCTGGGTACCATCGGCTTGATATCGCTGCCTGTGGAGCAGTATCCTAATATCGCGCCGCCTACCATCTCGGTGTCCACCACCTATACCGGTGCTGATGCCCAGACGGTGTTGAACTCCGTCATCGCTCCCTTGGAGGAGAGTATCAACGGTGTGGAGAACATGACCTACATGACTTCCTCCGCATCCAACTCGGGTTACGCCAGCATCACTGTCTACTTCAAGCAGGGTTCCGACCCTGATATGGCTGCTGTGAACGTGCAGAACCGTGTGTCGCAGGCACAGGCATTGCTCCCCGCCGAGGTGACCAAGGTGGGTGTGACCGTGACCAAGCGTCAGAGCTCCAACGTGATCATGTTCTCTCTGACATCCGAGGACGGTCGCTACGACGATGAGTTCGTGACCAACTATGCCCTCATCAACGTCATCCCCCAGTTGAAGCGTATCAACGGTGTGGGTGATGTGCAAAGCCCTTCCACCCGTAACTACTCCATGCGTATCTGGCTGAAGCCGGAGAAGATGAAGGAGTACGGACTGATTCCTTCCGACATCTCGGGAGCCCTTGCCGAGCAGAACATCGAGGCTGCCCCGGGTAGCTTCGGTGAGAAGACCGACATGCAGTATGAGTACACCCTGCGTTACAGGGGACGCTTGAAGACTCCTACGGAGTATGAGAACATTCTCATCAAGAGCAATACCTCCGGTCAGACCCTTCGCCTCGGCGATGTGGCAAAGGTGGAGTTGGGAGGTTTGCAGTATAATGTAAACTTGCTCAACAACGGCCAGCCTGCCGTGATGGGTATGGTGCAGCAGATTGCCGGCTCCAATGCTACCCAGATTGCCAGCGACGTGAAGAAGGAGTTGAACGAGTTGCAGAAGAACTTCCCTCCAGGTTTGGAATATACCATCGAGCAGGATATCACTGAGTTCTTGTTCGCCTCTATCGAGGAGGTTATCTTCACCCTGGTCATCACACTCGTGCTGGTGTTCATTGTGGTGTATATCTTCTTGCAGGACTTCCGTTCCACATTGATTCCTATGATTGCCGTGCCGGTGGCTTTGATCGGTGCGTTCTTCTTCCTGTGGATCTTCGGATTCTCCATCAACCTGCTGACGCTGTCCGCCCTCTTGCTTGCCATTGCCATTGTGGTGGATGATGCCATCGTGGTGGTGGAGGCTGTCCATGCCAAGTTGGACCAGGGCTACAAGAGTGCGCTCACCGCTTCCATCGACGCCATGAACGAGATTTCTGGTGCCATCATCTCCATCACGCTGGTGATGTCTGCCGTGTTCGTTCCAGTGTCGTTCATCGGTGGTACGTCAGGTTACTTCTACCGTGAGTTCGGTGTGACCATGGCTGTGTCCATCGTCATCTCCGCCGTCAACGCGTTGACCCTGTCTCCAGCCCTCTGTGCCATGCTCTTGAAGCCCCACGAGGAGGGACACGAGAAGAAGATGTCGTTCATCGACCGCTTCCATGCAGGTTTCAACTATCAGTTTGAGAAGATTACAAATAAATATAAAGGTGGCGTGAAGTGGGTCATCAACCACGGAATCATTGCCGCAGGTCTTGTTACCGCTGGTATCGTGGCACTGGTGGTCCTGATGGGAACCACCAAGACAGGTCTTGTGCCTGACGAGGATACGGGTACCTTGTTTGCCTGTGTTTCTACAGCCCCGGGTACCTCCCAGCAGCGCACTGCCACCATCGTGAAGCAGATAGACAACATGCTCGCCAAGAACCCCGCCATCCAGCGTCGCGAGGCAATCATGGGTTACAGCTTCATCGGAGGTGCCGGTTCCAACCAGGGTACCATCATCATCAAGTTGAAGCCCTTCGAGGAGCGTCCCGGTGGATTCTTCCACCGCATCAAGATGGCGTGCACGGGCGGCGGCATCGAGTCGTTGTTTGTCAACCCGATGGAGTACACCTCCGTGTTGGGTATGATCTACAAGCAGACTGCCACTATCAAGGATGCACAGGTACTCGCCTTCGCACCGCCTATGATTTCTGGTTTCTCCGCACAGAGCGGTATTACCATGACCATGCAGGACAAGACGGGCGGTAACCTGAACACCTTCTACACCAATGTGAAGAAGTTCCTTGCCGAGTTGAACAAGCGTCCTGAGATCCAGACCGCACAGACCCAGTACAACCCTAACTATCCCCAGTATATGGTGGATGTGGACGTGTCAAAGACCAAGCAGGCGGGTATCTCTCCCTCTTCAGTCCTGACCGTAATGCAGGGTTACCTCGGTGGTCTCTACGCATCCAACTTCAATGCCTACGGTAAGCTCTACCGTGTGATGATCCAGGCTGGTCCCGAGAGCCGTATGCGCCCCGATGACCTGAGCAAGATCTATGTGCGTTGTAGCGACGGAACGATGAGCCCCGTGAGTGAGTTCGTTACCTTGAGAAAGGTATACGGTCCTTCCAATATCACCCGTTTCAACCTCTTTACCTCTATGGATGTGTCTGTCGCCACCAACAGCGGCTACTCATCTGGTGACGGTATGAAGGCGATTGCCGAGGTGGCTAAGGAGACCTTGCCCGAGGGCTATGGCTACGAGTATTCGGGTCTGACCCGTTCGGAGGCCGAGTCCAGCAACTCCACCGGTCTGATCTTCGCACTCTGTATCGTGTTCGTATACTTGATTCTGAGTGCCCAGTACGAGAGTTACATCCTGCCATTGTCCGTAGTGTTGTCCATTCCGTTCGGTTTGGCGGGTGCGTTCATCTTCACCAATATCTTCGGTCACTCCAACGACATCTATATGCAGATCTCGCTCATCATGTTGATCGGTCTGTTGGCAAAGAACGCCATCTTGATTGTGCAGTTCGCCCTGGAGCGCCGCCGCACGGGTATGGCGATCAAGTACTCTGCCATCCTGGGTGCCGGAGCACGTCTCCGTCCTATCCTGATGACCTCTCTGGCTATGATCATCGGTCTGTTGCCGTTGATGTTCGCCTCTGGTGTGGG
The DNA here is from genome assembly GCA_963600595.1 of Subdoligranulum sp. APC924/74. GTDB lineage: Bacteria > Bacteroidota > Bacteroidia > Bacteroidales > Bacteroidaceae > Prevotella. The sequence goes on from CAVCCB010000012.1 coordinate 34,088, forward strand.
CAAGAACGGAAACCAGACCCTGGGTGCAGCCGCCGTGGGCGGTATGTTGATCGGTACCTTGGTGCAGCTCTTCGTGGTGCCTGCCCTGTTTGCCGTGTTCCAGTGGTTGCAGGAGAAATTGACACCGTTGAAGTTCGAGGACGAGCTCAACGAAGAGGCTGTTGCCGAGTTGGAGCAGTACGCCAGTGCAGCCCAGCGCAAACAAAACAAATAATATCGTAGCAATGAAAAAGAATATCAATATCATCATATTGGGTCTC
>CAVCCB010000013.1:0-30159 GCA_963600595.1 Subdoligranulum sp. APC924/74
TTACGTATACGCCGATCGCATCGCCAGTTGTCCATTCGTTGTTGTCTGCAGTGCCACGGGTATTGGCACTATTGGAGATGTCTGCCTGAACAGTGGCGGCAACAGGACTGTTGTAGCCCTGCTGCCTGTCATCATTGGCACAAGCTGCAAGCAGCATGGCTGCGGCAGCGATATATAAGAAATTAAAAGTCTTCATAAGCAATTGTTTTTAAGGGTGGTATTACTTTGCAATATGCTCGTTGTTGTCTCCCTGCTCATTCCAGGGCTGGATGGTGCCAGTCACTTCCGCGGCAGTGCGGGAGAGCTTCACGGAGGTGTAATGATACTTGCTTCCTGCCTCCAGTTTGGTGGGCATTGTCCAGACGAAAGGAGCGTCGTAGCCGTTGTTGAGGTTGAATACAAGCTGCCGGCCCGTTACATCCGTCGGAATCAATATTGCCTCGTACTTCTTGCCTTTCTCGACAGGATTCAGGACAATGTCCGCCGGGGTACCGGCATTGGAGACGGTACCGTCTGCGAGATTGAAGGTCGCCGTGGTGTTCTGTCCCTTCACCGTCACAGTCAGTTTGGAAAGGTCATTCTGCGTAAGACCGTCACCCGGCTGAATGTCAAGGACAAGGTTGCTCAACTGGTGGTTGAAAAGCAAATCCACCTTCGGGGTAGCCTTATTGCAATTCTTCTTCGTGACGTACATAAAATCAATGGCTTCCTGGTCGGTTTGGTCTGCCACGTTGAGAGTCACCTTGTAGTCGGTTACTTTGGAGTAAGGATAGTAGGCATAGAAATCCACGTTTCCGTCTATCGGGAAGTATACTGTCTTGCCATCCTTGATGGGCGAGAACGTACTTTCGCCTTTGGCGGTCTCGTAAGCCACGTTATCGACACCTTCGCTGATACTCCCGGCAGCAAGCGTCTTGCCCGCAGTGGTCATGAAGATGCCGATTTGGTCTCCTGCCGTCCAAGCATCGCCAGCGGCGCGGGTGTTCACACTGATATTACCGCTGAATTGCGCCACCACCTTATCTCCCTGGGCAGTCGGTGTCACGTCATCTGTGCTGCAAGAAACCATTGCACTTGCCATGAAGGCAACGGAGAGTAAAGTCATCATCTTTTTCATATTTGTCGTCATTTTAAAAGTTATCTATCATTTGATTTCCACCTCGTTGCTGAGGTCTTTCCAGTTGTTGATGCCGGATTCGAGGTTCATCTTGGGCTGCATCTCGCTGTGCTTGAAACGAATCTCATACTTGCCTCCCGCCTTCATCACCGGGGCGGTGATGTCGTACTCCTGCACAACACCATTGGGAAGAGAGATGCGAAGGAAGAGATGGGAATTCTCCCGGCCGGGAACCGTAGGCATCAGGCGAACCACATCCGACTGTAGGGATGAGCCGGAGGCAACGACCTTGGGCAGCTCCACCATCGTGGTGTCCGCACTGGGCAAGCCATACTCGCCGTCGCTGTTCTTCTGCAAGGGCAACAGACAATGGGCAGGATCCAGCACCTTGCCGCTCAGCTCCGCTCCTTGGGGCACATCTTCAATCGTGATGGTCAGTTCGGCAAGGACACCCTTCAGCGGACTCTTTGCGATGGTGTAGGCATTGTCGTCCCTGACAATGGCATCCGTCACAACGAAATAAGCATTCGACTTCACGTTCACGGGATTTGCCAAGCCAATCATGAAGTCATTGGAAGAAGACGGGGCACGGGTCGCCTCGCCGATGAAGAAAGGCTCGGTGAGATTGACGGCAGAGAGGATGCGGTATGTGCCCTTGGGCAGCAGGAACCGGTGGTCGGCCAGCTCTTGCATCGTGGAGTAGTGTTTCTCTTCCACCAGGGAATCCTTGTCGGTATTGAAAATCCAAAGTTTGACATCCTTCACCTCCACGCCCTTGTCAGCCTCGTCAGCCCATGAAGGGGAGATTGCCAAACCATACTCATCATCGTCGTAGATGCAACCTGACAACAAGCAGGAAGCCAAGAACAGCATCCCTGCCCAGATATTGATTTTGCTTTGTAACCTCATGTTCATCTTTCCTTATACTTTTTATTTGTAAATACTCTGCGATTGTTTAAGAAATCATCTTGGTGCAAATTTACAAAGAAAAATCAAAAGATGCAAATGCAAGAGGCAAGTTTTGCTGAGAAAACAAAAAGTTGTCGTTTTGACAACGGCAATTTTTGTAGATAGAGCTATTTTTTGTTGATAGAGCAAAATTCCCTTTTCCACTTTGCGGGCGGCATTTTCTCCCTGTCGGTGAAGATCTTGTTGAAATAGCTTTGCGAGAGAAAGCCCGTCGCCTCGCATACTTCCCCAGCCGACATCTTGGGGTTGGCTGTGAAGAGCTGCTTGGCGTAGTCTACGCGCAGGTTGGCTATCCACTCGCGGAACGACACGGAATAGGTCTGCTTGATGTAGGCGGCGAGATAGGTGCGGTTGGTGCCGAGGTTGACGGCGAGGTCTTCGATCGTGAGACCGGGATGGGTGAAGCCGTTCTGCGAGAGCCATGCGGCGAGGTTCTTCTCTATCGCTGAATAATAGGTGGGGCTGGCACTGACAGTCTCCTCCTTCTCCTCGGGTGTCTCCAGGATGGTCTCCACCTGTTCGTAGAAGAGCAGGTAGTTCATATAGGAGCAATAGAGGTAGATGTAGAAGGGTACCGACGACAGGATCCAGAGGAACACATACTCGTCGGGCAGGAAGGTGAGGAGTCCGCAGCTCACGCCATAGATGACCGCCCACCAGGTGAATATCGACATCCAGCGGATGTAGGCGGCAATGTTCTCGGAATGGGTGTCGTCGAAGAGGCGCACCGCCTGGTGGTAGGTGTGGATGATGCGCCGGGAAAGGTAGATGCCGTAGCCGAAGAGCCACACCGCCATGGAGGCAAGTCCGGCGTAGCGGCACACGCCCTTGGGCAGGACAAAGAGGATGATGCAGGAGAGCAGGGAGAACACCGCCCAGTATGCCATGTTGCGAAGGAACCGCTTCCAAGTGATGTAGAAGCGGTCGAGCAGCGTGATGAGGGCGGCACTGAAGAGCCAATAGGAAAGGAAATAGGTGGAAAGGTTCATCAGGATGGCTGCATCCTGACTCTTGAAGCGCAGTCCGCCGAAGAGATGCACCGAATAGTTGGCGGAGAGCACGAACAACGCCACGCCCATGATGCGGCGCGAACGCTTGTAGTTGGCAAAAATCGGTTTGTCGGGAGTCTTCGCCACGAAGAAGTAGATGGCGAAGAAGAGCATGAGGGTCAGGGCAAGCCCCAGCGAGTTCTTGTATATAGAAAAATCCATTGATAAAAAATCTTTATTTTCTCAGGTTCTCACGGTATTTCAAGGGCGACATGTGGAGATGCTCCCTCACATACTTCCCGAAGAAGGAGGTGTTGGAGAAGCCCAGGATGCCCGATATTTCCTTGATTGACTTGCTGGTGGAGCGCAGGTAATATATGATGTCGGAGAGCGTGTACTCCGTGATCCACTCGATGGCGGTCTTCCCCGAGTGGCGCTTGCAGACGATGGAGAGGTACTTGGGAGTGATGCAGAGCTGCTGGGCGAAATGCTCCACGGGCAGGTGCTTCACGGTGCTTTGCTGGAGTATCTCCAGGAAGCGGTCGAAGAGGTCGTTCGTGGTGGAGGTGGTGTCACCCTGGTCGTCCATCTGCTGGGCGAAGGCATTGCATACACCGAGCAATCCGCTCTTGAGCAGTGTTTCCACTATCTCGCGGCGATAGGGATTCCAGGTGGAAGTCTTGTCGTCCAGGTGTCCCAGGCAGAGGCGCACCAGTTCGGTGAATCCCTTGTAGAACTCCATGTCTTCCTGTGTCATCTTCACCACCGACACCTTGTCCACATACATGGCACGGTTCCAGACAGTGATGTGGGAACGCAGGATGTTCTGGATGCCATGGTTGGTGACACAGAGGGCACGGCAGGAGAAATCGGGCGACACCTCCAGGATGTTCAGGACCGTATTGGGCGGGCAGGCAAAGATTTCGTTCTTGCCAATCTCCACGATCCTGCCGCTGATGTCGAGCTTCAGGTTGCCTTCCAGACAGGAGGCGATCATGTTCATCTGCAATCTCACAGGGTCAGGGTTCGCCAGCACCTTGATATTGTCAATGATCAGGATGTCCTCGTCGAGATAGCTGGTGCTGATCTCGGCGCTCTGCGCAAACTCACCTTCCTCGATGCGCTGCATGATGTCCTTCTGTTCCTTCATCTTATACGCCCTTATATACCCTTATTTTTCACTCTTAACTCTCAACTCTCAAAACGCCTCCCTGTACTTGTTCTCGTCCTTGTCTTCGAGCATGGAGAGATAGCTCTGGTAGCGGCTGGCGGCGATGTAATGGTCTTCCACCGCCTTGATGACCGCACATCCCGGCTCATGGGTGTGCGTGCAGTTGGAAAAGCGGCAGTCCTTGGAGAAATGGAAGATGTCCTTGAAGTAGCCCGTAAGCTCCTCCTTCTCGATATCGAAAGTGCCGAATCCCTTGATGCCCGGCGTGTCGATGATGTAACCACCCCCGGGCAGCTCTATCATTTCGCTGAACGTGGTGGTGTGCATGCCCGTGTTGTGGGCGTTGCTGATTTCAGCCGTGCGCTGGTCGGCATCGGGCACCAACTGGTTGATCAGGGTAGACTTCCCCACTCCGCTGTTGCCGCTCAAGAGCGAAATCTTGTCCTTAATGACGGGGAGCAGCTGTTCCGTCCCCTCGCCCGTGGCGGCAGAAATCTCGATGCACTGATAGCCCACCGTCTCATACAGCTGGCGCATCATGTCCTCGTAGCGCAGTTCTTCCCCGGAGAGGATGTCGCGCTTGTTGAACACGAGGACTACGGGCACACGGTAAGCCTCGGCGCTCGCCAGGAAGCGGTCGATGAACGTGGTGGAGGTCTGCGGATAGTTGACGGTGACGACAAGCAGCGCCTGGTCCACATTGGCAGCCAGAATGTGGCTCTGCTTGCTCAGGTTGGGCGACTTGCGGATGATGTAGTTGCGGCGGTCTTCTATCGAAGAGATGAACGCCGTTCCCTCCTGGTTGGTAATCAGTTCCACATGATCGCCCACAGCCACAGGGTTGGTGCTGCGGATGCCCTTCAGCCTGAAGTTGCCCTTGATCTTGCTTTCTATCAGCTGGCCGCCGTCGGTCTTGACGGTGTACCAGCTGCCAGTGTTCTTGATGACAAGTCCTCTCATTCTCAGAATATCACTTTCAGGGAATGATTAGACAGTCATGATTTCCTTCTCCTTCTCGTCCATCAGGCTCTCAAGCTGCTTGATGTACTTGTCGTGGAGTTTCTGCAGGTCGTTCTCCGCGTCTTTCTCCAAGTCCTCGGAGAGGCCGTCCTTGATTGCCTTCTTCAGTTTCTCCTTGATTTCCTGGCGCACGTTGCGCACCTCGATCTTAGCCTTCTCGGCAATCTTGTTGCACTGTTTCACGAGTTCCTTGCGGCGCTCGCCAGTGGGTTGTGGGATGCCCAGGCGCACAATCTCGCCGTTGTTCTCGGGAGTGATGCCCACGCCGCTGTCCATGATTGCCTTCTCGATGTCCTTGATTGCCTTCTTGTCCCAGGGGCGGATGGCGATGGTACGGGCATCGGGGGTGGTCACGGTAGCCACCTGGTTGAGGGGCACCATGCTGCCATAGCTGTTAACACGCACACCGTCGAGGATGGCGACATTGGCACGTCCGGCACGGATATGGGAGAGTTCCTCTGCGAGATACATCGCTGCCATCTCCATACGCTCTCCTGCTGCATTCAAAGTTTCTTTTACGTCTATCATATTGATTTGTTTTTATTTAATTCTCAATTATCAATTATTAATTATAAATTATTAATTCTTCCGAGTTCCTCCTCCACATAGTTGGTCAGGTCTACGAACTGCCGGATGCTGAGCTGCTCGGGCCGCTTGGTCATGATGTCGGTGGTATAGAAGTCCTCGCGGGGAGTGGTGCCCGGGAACATCTGCCGGAGGCTGACGCGCAACATTTTGCGACGCTGGTTGAACACCGTCTTCACAAGTCGCTTGAAGAGTTTCTCATCGCATCCCAACTCCGTCACGTCGTTGCGGGTCATGCGTATCACCGCACTCTTCACCTTGGGCGGCGGGTTGAACACGCCCTCGTCCACCGTGAAGAGATACTCCACGTCGTACCATGCCTGGATGAGTACGCTGAGGATGCCATACGCCTTGGTACCCGGAGAGGATGCCATGCGCAGTGCCACCTCCCTCTGAATCATGCCAGTGCAACAGGGAATCAAGTCCTTGTAGTCGAGCATCTTGAAGAAGATCTGCGAGGAGATGTCATAGGGATAGTTGCCCGTGAGGACAAACTGCTTGCCGTCGAAGATCTTGTTGAGGTCCATCAGCAGGAAGTCCTCCCCGATGATGTTGTCCTTGAGCTTGGGGAAGGTCTCGTGCAGGTACGCCACCGACTCGGAGTCTATCTCCACCGCCTTGACGGGTCTTGGCTTCTCTACCAGGTATTGCGTCAGCACGCCCATGCCCGGTCCTATCTCCAGCACGGGGATGTCGGGACAGGCATCCACCGTATCGGCAATGCGCTTGGCTATGTTGAGGTCGGTCAGGAAGTGCTGACCTAAGTTTTTCTTTGGCTTAACCGCTTTCATGAATGCTATGTTAATGTTTTGATTTTGCAAAAATAATATTATTTTTCGAGAAATCAATCCTTGCAGGGAACAAAAAAGACAAAAAGCGGCAAAATTATCAACTTTTCACTAAATAATACAGAATCGGGCCTCAACTATCGCTAGTCAAGACCCGAATCATATTTTATAATCTCTCTCTAAATTTTCTCAAGAAAAAGAGTGGAGGCTACCGCCTTATCCCAGCTGGTTCTCCACATTTACTGCCTGTGCAATCATGATTGCCACCACGGCGAAAGTCATTAATGTTACCATAATCTTTTTACCTTTTGTCAATTAATACTTATTGAATCATCTTTTGTTTTTTGACGCTGCAAAGGTACGGCTTTTCCATTGTGCACGCAAACAATTATGCTAAAAAACACATTTCAGCATTGTTTTCTTGACCTGTATCAACTCGGCAATGAAAGGGAAGCGTTTATTTATGCTAAAAAACCACACTTTCATGCACTATTGCAGATAAAAAATAGTACCTTTGCATCTGTTATGGATATTAAGAAGACAACAAACAATATATTCAAGGTGGCGCTCTCGCTCTTCCTGGGCGGTGCAATCCTCTATTGGATGTATCACGGATTCGACTTCAGGCAGGTGGAGCAGGTATTGCTCCACGAGATGAACTGGGGTTGGATGCTCTTGTCCTTCCCCTTCGGCATCACCGCCCAGATGTTTCGTGGATGGCGTTGGAAACAGACACTGGAGCCAATGGGCGAGCATCCCCGCACAAGCGTGAGCATCAATTCCATCTTCATCTCCTACGCCCTGAGCCTCGTCATTCCCCGCTCGGGCGAATTTGCCAGATGCGGCGTGCTGAGACGCTGGGACGGCATTTCGTTCCCCAAGGCATTGGGCACCGTGGTGACGGAGCGCGCCATCGACTCGCTCCTGGTGCTCGTCATCACAGGCATCGTCTTCCTGATGCAGATACCCGTGTTCCTCAATTTCTTCGACAAGACCGGCACCAGCATGGACAGCATCCTGCGCCAGTTCTCGCTCACCGGCTACCTGGTAACAGCCATCTGTGGCGTAGCGGTACTCATCCTCCTGCATTTCCTGCTCAAGAAACTCGCTATATATAATAAGGTGAAGGCAACCCTGCACGGACTCTGGCAGGGCATCATCTCCCTGCGGGGCGTAAAGAACATACCGCTCTACACAGCCCTCACCTTAGGCATCTGGCTGAGTTACTTCCTGCACTATTACCTCACCTTCCAATGCTTTGAGTCCACCTCCCACCTCGGGGTAATGAGCGGACTGGTGACCTTCATCGTGGGCAGCATCGCAGTCATCGTCCCCACCCCCAACGGAGCCGGTCCCTGGCATTTCGCCGTGAAGACCATGCTCATCCTCTACGGCATCCAGGCGAACGACGCCCTCTATTTCGTGCTCATCGTACACTCGGTGCAAACGCTGCTCGTCATCCTCCTGGGCATCTACGGATGGATAGCATTGGAGTTTACGGGGAAGAGGGGGAGAGTTACAATTAATTAATAATTAATAATTAATAATTAAGAATTAAGAATTTATAGTTGAGAGGATTTTGAGGCAATTCTATATGTAACATTTACCATCTTAAATATAATAAATTATGGCTGAAATTAAGAATCTGAACCCAGTGGAAATCTGGCGCAACTTCGACAAACTGACACAAGTGCCACGCCCTTCAGGACACTTGGAGAAAGTACAGGCATTCCTGCTCTCATGGGCAGAGGAAGCCGGAGTAGAGGCTTTCAAGGACCCCGCAGGCAACATCGTGATGCGCAAGCCCGCTACTCCCGGCATGGAGAACCGCAAGGGCATCATCCTGCAGGCTCACATGGACATGGTGCCACAGAAGTCTCCCGAGAGCAAGCACAACTTCGAGACAGACCCCATCGAGACGGTCATCAAGGGCGACTGGGTGTACGCCAACAACACCACCCTGGGAAGTGACGACGGACTGGGCGTTGCCACCATCATGGCAGTGATGGAAGCAAAGGACCTGCAGCACGGTCCCGTGGAAGGTCTCATCACCCGTGACGAGGAGACAGGCATGTATGGCGCCAACGAGCTGCCAGCCGACGAGTTGCACGGCGACATCCTGCTGAACCTCGACACCGAGGTATGGGGCGAGTTCGTAATCGGCAGCGCCGGAGGCATCGACATCACCGCCACACTCGACTACAAGGAAGAAGAAGCCTTCGAAGGCGACGTAGCCTACAAGATTACCCTGAAGGGTTTGAAGGGCGGCCACTCCGGCATCGAGATCAACGAAGGCCGCGCCAATGCCAACAAGTGCATGGCTCGCTTCGTGCGCGAGGCAATCGCAGACCTCGACGCCAAGCTGGTGTCCTGGAAAGGCGGCAATATGCGCAACGCCATCCCCTTCCAGGCAGAAGTGGTACTGACCGTAGCACCCGAGACAGAGGATGACCTCCTGGAATGGGTGGCAGACTGGAAGGAACAGTTCAAGGCAGACTTCGACGGCATCGAGGACATTGACAACATCCAGTTCTTCGCAGAGAAGGTGGAGGCTCCCAAGGCCATCGTGCCCGAGGAAATCCAGGACAACCTGGTGGATGCCATCTACGCCTGCCACGACGGCGTGCTGCGCATGGCTCCCTCCATGCCCGACATCGTGGAGACCTCTTCCAACCTCGCCATCGTGGAGATTGGCGGCGGCAAGGCTTCCGTCAAGATTCTGGCACGCTCCAGCAGCGACGCCTACAAGGACTACATCGCCACCATGATAGAGAGCTGCTTCTCCATGGCAGGCATGAAGGTGGAGCGCAGCGGAGAGTACGGCGGCTGGAACCCCAACCCCAAGAGCGACATCCTGGAACACGTCATCAAGATCTACAAGGAGCAGAACGGCGTGGAAGGCAAGGTGCAGGCAGTGCATGCCGGACTGGAGTGTTCCATCATCCTGAGCAAGTACCCCGACCTCGACGTAGTGTCGTTCGGTCCCACACTGCTCAGTCCGCACACCGCCAACGAGCATTGCCAGATCAGTTGCGTGGCACCTTTCTGGAACCTCATGAAGCAATTGCTCGCCGAGATTCCCGCGAAATAAGATATTTCAAAAATGCTAAAATTAAAGCCGGGGAAGAAATTTCTCGGCTTTTTTGTTCCCTTTTCCAATAAAATTCATTACCTTTGCACACGATTTCGCAAGAGGTGTAAAAACTTCAGACAAAACTACGCACCTTCTTGCACATGTAGAACTAAATCAGTAACAGAAATGGACGATTATCACGCGGAGAACAATAGCAATTCGTAGGCGTGGAGATTCGAAGCTTCCTGTGTCGCCCCCTTAGGCGAACAACAAGCCCAGTCTCCTCACCGTGACTTTTAATTGTGGAGATTGGCAAACAATGAAAACATACTGGAACATAGACAAGAACCTGACCGTTCTGAACGAATGGCAGCCCAACTGTTGGATACAGGTCACCTGTCCAACTGACGAAGACCAGCGTCTTCTGGAAGAAGAATTCAAGATACCCAACTATTTTCTGTCGGACATCAGCGATACCGACGAGCGTGCCCGCTATGAATACGATGACGGCTGGATGCTCATCATCCTTCGTATTCCCTATGTCAAGGAGATACGCAGCCGTACACCCTATACCACCGTGCCGCTCGGCATCATCCACAAGCGCGATGTCACCATCACAGTCTGCTATTACGAGACCAACATGATGATAGACTTCGTGAGCTTCCAGCAGAAGCGCAACGAGGGATTCACCGACTATGTGGACATGATCTTCCGTCTGTTCCTCTCCTCCGCCGTGTGGTACCTGAAGCGACTGAAACAAATCAACTCGCTCATCGAGAAGGCAAAGCGCAACCTCGACCACGGCGTGAACAACGAGAGTCTGATAGGACTGAGCCGTCTGCAAGACTCGCTCACCTACTTCATCACCTCCATCCGCGGCAACGAGAACCTCCTGTCGAAGCTGAAGTTCAAGTTGCAGGTGGACGAACTGGACGCCGACCTTATCGAGGACGTCAATATCGAGATGACACAGGCGCGGGAAACGACCAACATCTATTCCGACATCCTGGAGTCGACGATGGACACCTATTCGAGCATCATCAACAACAACATGAATACCACGATGCGAACCCTCACCTCCATCAGTATCGTGATGATGTTGCCAACGCTCATTTCCTCCCTGTTCGGCATGAACCTCATCAACGGCATGGAGGAGAGTCCTTGGGGATTCGGCTTTGCATTGCTGCTTTCGTTCGTCGTGTCAGGACTCTCCTGGGGATTCCTGAGATACAAGCGACTCTTATAAAAAAGATTAAAAAAATCGAATGTCATGCCCGATATTCGATTTTTTTATTTAAGTTTGCAGTCTATTAGTAACATTGTTGTGGCTGCACAGTTCTCCCGTCACGGGACATCTGCCGCCAAGAAACTCGAATCATAAACTAAACAAAGTGAAATGATGGACTCTCAAGAAACTGCCCTGACCCAGGGAACCATGGAAGGACTTGCCAAGAAAGTGTACAACACCAAGCAGGAAGTGCTCGAACGGGTAAAAGAAATCGCTCACAGCGACGAGTCACCCAACAAGGAGGAACTCGACCATCTGAAAACAACGTTCTACAAGCTCCACCTCGCGGAGAGAGACGCTCAGACAAAAGAGTATCTCGCTGGCGGCGGCGACCCGGAGAAGTTTATCCTCTTGCCCGACGACACGGAGGAAGCCTTCAAGGCCGAGATGCAAATCATCAAGGAAAAGAGAGCAAAACTCTTCCTCGCACAGGAGGAGGAGAAACAAGCCAACCTCCAGAAGAAGCTTGAGATTATCGAGAAGATCAAGGCACTGGCAACGTCGCCCGACGAAGCCAACAAGACATACCAAGACTTCAAGGAACTGCAGCAGGAATGGAAGGAGACCGGCAGCGTGCCCGCTGACCAGTCCAGCGCCCTGTGGCGCAACTACCAGCTCTATGTGGAACAGTTCTACGACTTGCTGAAGCTCAACAGTGAGGCCCGCGAGTATGACTTCAAGAAGAATCTGGAAGCCAAGACCAAGCTCTGCGAGGCAGCGGAGAAACTGGGAGAGGAGCAGGATGTAATCTCCGCCTTCCACCAGTTGCAAGACCTGCACCAGCAATACCGCGAGGTAGGTCCCGTTGCCAAAGACCTGCGCGAGCAAATCTGGACAAGGTTCAAGGCGGCAAGCACCGTCATCAACAAGAAGCACCAACAGTATTTCGAGGACTTGCGCGCCAAGGAGGAGGACAACCTCGCCAAGAAGACTGTTCTCTGCGAGAAGGTGGAGGAAATCAGCGGGCAGAAATATGCCCAAGCCTCCGAATGGGAGAAAGCCACCAAGGAAATTATTGCCATCCAGGGCGAGTGGAAGCAGATAGGCTTCGCCCCCCAGAAGATGAACGTCAAGATTTTCGAGCGTTTCCGCACCGCCAACGATGTGTTCTTCGCCAAGAAGGCAGAGTTCTTCAAGACGCTCAAGGAGCAGTATGCCGCCAACGCAGAGAAGAAGAAAGCGCTGGTGGAGAAGGCACAGGCTCTCGCTGACAGTACCGAATGGAAAAAGACGGGCGACAAGCTCATCGCTCTGCAGAAGGAATGGAAGAAGATAGGCATCGTACCGCGCAAGGTTGGCGACCAGCTGTGGAAGGACTTCCTCGATGCCTGCAACAAGTTCTTCGACGCCCGCAACAAGCAGAATGCCGGCACACGCAACGAGGAACACGCCAACCTCGGCAAGAAGCGCGAAGTCATCGCCCACCTGAAGGCTCTGCTGGAGAACCCCGTGGAGAACGTGCAGCAGGAGTTGCAGAAGCTCACGGAGCAATACAACGCCATCGGTCATGTGCCGTTCAAGGAGAAGGACAACCTTTACAAGGAATACCACGAGGTGATCGACAAGATATACAAAGACCTGCATATCTCCAATGCGAAACGCCGCCTGGACGATTTCAAGAGCAATCTCAAGAACGTGGCGGAGAAGGGCGCAGACGCATTGGACAACGAGCGTGGCAGACTCTTGCGCCGCTATGACCAGTTGCGCAACGAAATCACTACCTACGAGAACAACCTCGGATTCCTGAACGCCGCCAGCAAGAAAGGCAACAGTCTCGTGGAGGAAATGAACAGGAAGGTACAGAAGCTCAAGGACGACCTGGAACTCGTAAAACAGAAAATCAAGGCTATCGATGCCCAGAACAAATAAAAAAAACGACTCCCTTGCCTAACCAACCACATGGATTAGACAAGGGAGTTTTGAAGATACAACAAGGAATGATTGACGTACAAAAAATCATACAGACAAAGGCTTTCGCCCGACAAGACGGTGCCATCCTGGGCGTAGTATGGATAGCAAGTTTCGTATGCACGATGCTCGCCATCACCCCCAGTTACAGTTTCCTGGGACTGCTTGCAAACATCCTCACCATCAGCACGCCCTTCGTAGTTGCCAAGCGACTGAAGAGCTTCAGAGACTATGCCCTGGACGGACACATCTCCTTCCGCCGCGGCTTGTTCTATTGCATCCAGACATTCTTCAACGCCACGCTCCTGCTCACCATCATCCAGTACCTTTGGTTCAGGTTCATGGACACAGGAGCGTTCATGAGCCAGCTGCAGGCGAACTACCAGATGGTCATCCAGGCGTATACGCTGACGGCAGAGCAAGCCAAGACCTTGCTCGACGCTATCTCCATGATGAAGCCCATCGCATGGGCTTCGATGTTCATGATCACCGACCTGATAGCCGGTGCCGTACTAAGTCCCATCATCGCAGCAGTGATGGCAAGAAACATAAAGAAACAACAAATCACAAACCAACAATAGAAAATGGATATATCAGTTATAGTACCCCTGTTCAACGAGGAAGAGTCACTGCCCGAGCTTTACGCCTGGATCCATCGCGTCATGAGCGAGAATGACTTCAGCTACGAGGTGATCTTCGTCAATGACGGTTCCACCGACAACTCCTGGAACGTCATCGAGGAACTGGCAGCGAAGTCAGAGAACGTGAGAGGCATCAAGTTCCGCCGCAACTACGGCAAGAGCCCCGCCCTCTACTGTGGCTTCAAGGAGGCACAGGGCGACGTGGTCATCACCATGGACGCCGACCTGCAGGACTCCCCCGACGAGATTCCCGAGCTTTACAGGATGATCACCAAGGAGGGCTATGACCTGGTGTCCGGTTACAAGCAAAACCGCAAGCAAGGCGACCCGCTCTCCAAGACCATCCCCACCAAGCTCTTCAATGCCACTGCGCGAAAGGTGAGCGGCATCCACAACCTGCATGACTTCAACTGCGGTCTGAAGGCTTACCGCAAGGACGTGGTGAAGAACATCGAGGTCTACGGCGAGATGCACCGCTACATCCCCTACCTGGCAAAAAACGCCGGATTCAGCAAGATAGGCGAAAAACCCGTGCATCACCAGGCACGCAAGTTCGGCACCTCCAAGTTCATGGGATGGAACCGCTTCGTCAACGGTTATCTCGACCTCATCACCCTGTGGTTCCTCAGCAACTTTGGCAAGAAGCCCATGCACGTGTTCGGATTCTTGGGGAGCATCGTGTTCTTCATCGGATTCCTGGCACTCGTCATCCTCGGCATCGACAAGGCAATAGAACTGAGCAACGGCATCTACGGCCATCTCATCACAGACTCGCCGTACTTCTTCATTGCCCTGACCGCCATGCTATTGGGCAGCCAGTTCTTCCTGGCAGGCTTCATCGGTGACCTGGTGAGCCGCCAAAACCCGAACAGAAACGATTACCAAATAGAAAAGAACATCAGATGCGGAAAATAATACCTCTGTTATTCGTGGTCTTCACCCTGATGGTGGGCTGTAGTTCCCTAGACTGTCCACTGAACAATACAGTGTACACCAAGTACAAGCTCATGGGCAACATCACCAAGTTGTCAGACACGCTGACCATCACCACCACCAAGGTGGAGGGTACCGACAACGTAATCATCAACCAAGACGTGGACATCGACACGTTCATCCTGCCGATGAGCTATACACGTCCGGAAGATGTCTTCTTCTTCGAGATGCGTGACACGGCGTTGCACAAGGTGTACCACGACACGGTAAGGGTGAAGAAGGAAGACCAGCCCCATTTCGAGTCGCTCGACTGCAAGCCGTCCTACTTCCACACCATCACCGGCGTGGAGACAACCCACAACCGCATAGACTCCATAGTCATCAACAACAAAGAAGTAAACTACGATGCAACGAAACCACATTTCTACATCTATTTTGGGGAGCGTACTGAGTAGTCTCCTGCTACTCTTCTGCCTCCCCATGCAGGCACAGCAGTCCAAGAAGACCGTGGACGAGCCCAAGGACACCGTAGCCCTGTTCCGGGGAGTGGCTGTCAGCATCGATGCCATGGGCATCATCCAGAAGGCAGTGAGCAGCTACGGGCAATATGAGGCAGCAGTGCGCTTCAACCTCAAGGACAAATATTTCCCCATCGTGGAGATAGGACTCGGCAAGGCAGACGCCCATGAGGACGCGACCAACCTGAGCTACAAGACCAGCGGTCCCTACGCCCGCATAGGCTGCGACTTCAACATTCTGAAGAACAAGCACGACATCTATCGCCTCTATGGCGGTTTCAGATATGCGTTCACCTCCTACAAATATGACCTCTACGGCGAGGACCTCGTAGACCCCAACTGGGGAGGCACATCCCAATACGGAGCGGAAGGCGTGGCGTGCAATTTCCATTGGTTGGAAGGAGTTTTCGGCGTGGATGCAAAGATATGGGGACCCGTCCGCATGGGATGGAGCGTAAGATACCAGCGCCGGCTTTTCAGCAACGACGGCATACTGGGCAACACTTGGTACGTTCCCGGATTCGGAAAGCAAGGCGGTGGAAAGATAGGCGGTACCTTCAACATCGGATTTGAATTTTAAGCACCATACCATTCATCATGAACAAGAAAAGACTCTTCTGGCAAATACCTTTCCTGTTGATATTGATCATCGGCAGCATCCTCATCATCAGGCAGCAACGTTCCATACCCTACCAGCACGATTCGGGCACTGTCTTCGGGACAATCTACCACATCACCTACCAGAGCAGCGACAACCTGCAGGCAGAGATAGAAAACGAGTTGAAGAAGGTAGACCAGTCATTGTCGCCATTCAACAAGACCTCCATTATCTCCCGTGTCAACAGGAACGAGAAGGTGGAGGTGGACGGGATGTTCACCGAGGTGTTCAACCTCGCCGAGCAGATTTCCAAAGACACCGACGGAGCCTTCGACATCACCGTTGCTCCCATGGTCAACGTATGGGGGTTCGGATTCAAGAAAGGCGTTGAGCCCAGCAAGCAAGTACTCGACAGCATCCGCGCCCTGGTGGGTTACCGGAAAGTGAAGCTCGTGGGCAAGCACATCGTGAAGCAGACTCCCGGCACCATGCTCGACTGCTCGGCCATTGCCAAGGGATACGGCAGCGACATCGTGGCAAGATTCCTCAAGGAGAAGGGAATACAGAACTTCATGGTGGAGATAGGCGGCGAGGTGGTGACCTGCGGCAACAGTGAGAAACGCGTGCCCTGGCGCATCGGCGTGAACAAGCCCACCGACGACTCCCTCAGCACCAACGGAGAACTGCAGACCGTGCTGAACGTCACCGACATGGCAATGGCTACGAGTGGCAACTATCGCAACTTCTACTATAAGAACGGCAAGAAATACGCCCATACCATCGACCCGAAGACAGGTTATCCCGTACAGCACAACATATTGTCCGCCACAGTGTTGGCGAAAGAGTGCGCCATTGCAGACGCATACGCCACCTCTTTCATGGTGATGGGATTGGACGGTGCCAAGAAGATCCTGGAGAAGCACCCCGAACTTCTTGCCTACCTGATCTATGCAGATGCCAAAGGCAACAACAAGATATGGTATTCGCCCTCCCTGGAAAAGAAGATGCAAAATGGCTGAAAACGGACTATATGACCGCCTGCTGATGCTCCCGCTGTTCTTGGGAATGAGCCGCAATGACTTGCAACAAGTTGCAGGCCAGACAAGGTTCGACTTCAAGAAATTCACCGGGGGTTCACTCATCGTCCGGGAGGGAGAAGCCTGCAAGTACCTTTACTTCCTGCTGAGCGGTGAGGTCACCGTAACCACAGAAGCCGACAACCACGGCTTCCGCATAGAAGAAGACCTCTCCGCCCCAGAGACCTTCCAGCCCGAATGCATCTTCGGACTGAGCCAGAGGTTTACACACACCTATCTGGCAAAGACGGCATGCAGCATGATATGCATCGACAAGCAGGAGGTCACGAAGCTCTCCGACCAGTTCGAAATCTTCCGCATCAACCTGCTCAACCTCATCTCCACCCTCTCACAGAAGCAGACAAGAAGGGTGTGGAAGGTGCCGCCCAAGACCCTGGAGGAACGCATCACCCGCTTCATCGAGGCACACTGTGTACGCCCTGCCGGAGAGAAGATGCTCTACATCAAGATGAGCAGAATCGCAGAGGAGTTGAACGACAGCAGGCTCGATATATCCAGGGCACTCAACACCATGCAAGCCAACCAGCTCCTGCACCTTTACAGGGGGCGCATCCACATCCCCGCTCTCGAAAAACTCATCAATCAGGAGAATAGTGTGTAATATAAGTTAAAATCTCTTATTACTATAAGGTGATAACACCTTTTTTTGCTAACTTTGCAGCTAAAATAAAAGAAAGTTAGCATGTTAGACGAAAAGAAACCCAAGAATCGAACCAATCCGTTTTTTGAGTCTTATGGCACACCCCATGACACAGTGCCATTCGACCGCATCAAACTTGAAGATTACGAGGAAGCATTCATGGAAGGAATCCGCCGTGATGACGAAGCCACAGACAAAGTCATCAACGACCCTGCGGAACCCACCTTCGAGAACACCATCGCCCGTGTAGAGACCGACAAGGGCGAGCATTACTATGACCTGCTCAGCCGAGTGTCCAATGTATTCTCCTGCATGATGAGCGCAGAGACCAGTCCCGAAATGGAGGAGCTGGCACAGAAACTCAGTCCGATTCTCACCAAGCATGCCAACGACATCACACTCAACAAGCAACTCTTTGAGCGCGTGAAATACGTCCACGACCATCACCGTGAGCTCACCCCCGAGGAGCAGATGCTGCTTGACACCAGCTACGACAGTTTCGTGCGCAGCGGTGCCCTGCTCGACGAGGCAGGGAAAGAGAAACTGCGCAAGCTGACAGAGGAGGCAAGCCTGCTGACCCTTCAGTTCTCACAGAACCTCCTCAAGGAGAACAAGGCATTCACCCTCCACATCACCGACGAGAAGCAGCTCGACGGCCTGCCCGACACAGCCAAGACTGCAGCATCCGCCGCCGCCAAGGAGAAAAGCGTGGAGGGATGGGTGTTCACGCTCGACTATCCGAGCTACTCCCCATTCATGACCTACTCCACCCAGCGCGACCTCCGCAAGAAGATGTACATGGCGCGCAACACGGAGTGCATCCACGACAACGCCAACAACAACCTCGACATCTGCAAGCGCCTGGTCAACCTGCGCCGCGAACTGGCACAGCTCTTAGGCTTCGACACCTATGCCGACTATGTGCTCAAGCACCGCATGGCAAGCAACATAGAGAACGTCTACAAGCTGCTCAACGACCTGATTGACGCCTACAAGCCCACCGCCGTCAAGGAATATGAAGAAGTAACAGCCCTCGCCAAGAAGTTGGAGGGCGAAGATTTTATCATGCAGCCCTGGGATGTCAGCTTCTACTCGCATAAGTTGCAGATGGAGAAATTCAACCTCGACGCAGAGATGCTCCGTCCCTATTTCCAGCTCGACAAGGTGATTCTCGGCGTGTTCGGACTCGCCAACAAGCTCTATGGCATCACTTTCAAGGAGAACAAGGAAATCCCCGTATACCACCCCGACGTGAAGGCATTCGAGGTATTCGACAAGGACGGCAGTTTCCTCGCCGTGTTCTATGCCGACTTCTTCCCCAGGAACGGCAAGCAGGGCGGTGCATGGATGACCGAGTTCCAAGGACAATGGATTGACCACAAGGGCAACAACGTCAGACCACACGTCAGCGTCGTGACCAACTTCACCAAGCCCACGGAAGAGAAGCCAGCCCTCCTCACACTTGGCGAGGTGGAGACCTTCCTGCACGAGTTCGGGCACAGTCTGCACGGAATGTTCGCCAACACCCGTTTCGAGAGTCTCTCAGGCACCAACGTGTGGTGGGACTTCGTGGAGCTGCCTTCACAGTTCATGGAGAACTATGCCATCGAGAAGGATTTCCTGCGCACCTTCGCCTTCCACTACCAGACAGGCGAGCCTTTGCCCGACGAGCTGATAGAGCGCATCGTGAAGAGCCGCAACTTCATGTCGGCATATGCCTGTCTGCGCCAGGTGAGCTTCGGCTTGCTTGACATGGCGTACTACACCAAGAAGGAGGCATTCGAAGACGAGATTATCCCCTTCGAGAAGAAGGCATGGGAGAAGGCGATGGTAAGTCCACAGCTTTCCGACACCTGCATGACCGTACAGTTCTCCCACATCATGGCTGGCGGATATGCCGCAGGCTATTACAGCTACAAGTGGGCAGAGGTGCTCGACGCAGACGCCTTCAGCATGTTCAAGAAGAACGGCATTTTCGACCGGGAGACGGCACAGAGCTTCAGGGACAACGTCCTCTCGAAGGGCGGAACGGAGCACCCGATGACCCTCTACAAGCGTTTCCGCGGACAGGAGCCCACCATCGACGCCCTGCTCGAACGTAATGAAATCAAAAGAAAATAGAGATATGGAACAGGAGGAAAAGAAACAAGAGAAGCTGGACTTGCGCTATCTGCGCATGGCACGCATCTGGGCGGAGAACAGCTATTGCAAGCGCCGGCAGGTGGGAGCACTGGTGGTGAAGGACAAGATGATCATCAGCGACGGATACAACGGAACCCCCAGCGGATTCCCCAACGTCTGCGAGGACAATGACATCACCCTGCCCTACGTACTCCACGCCGAAGCGAACGCCATCACCAAGCTCGCCAGGAGCAGCAACAACAGCGACGGAAGTACGCTCTACGTCACCGCTTCCCCGTGCATAGAATGCGCCAAGCTCATTATCCAGGCGGGTATCAAGAGAGTGGTTTATGCCGAGAAATACAGGCTCGACGACGGCATCAAGCTGATGCAGAAAGCAGGCATTGAGGTAAAATTCCTGTCTCCTGAAGACAACAATGTTGAATAAAAGTTTTCTATAGACTATGAACAAGAACAAGAACAAGAACAACCGTTTCATGCCTTTCATCATGGCTCTTTGCGTGGTGATCGGCATCGTTATCGGTTCGTTCTTCTCCAACCATTTCTCCGGCAACAGGCTGAACATCATCAACAGCGGCAGCAACAGACTCAACAACCTGCTGCACATCATTGATGACCAATATGTGGACGCCGTGAACATAGACTCCCTGGTGGACAAGGCAATTCCCCAGATACTTTCGGAACTGGACCCCCACTCCGTCTATATCAGCGCCAAGGACGTAGCTGCCGCCAATGATGACTTGCGAGGCTCGTTCTCCGGAGTGGGCATCGAGTTCGTGATCCGAGAGGACACCATCCACGTGCAGAATGTCATCCAAAACGGTCCTGCCGAGAAAGCCGGACTGCTGGCAGGCGACAAGATTGTCTCTGTGGATGACAAGCCCTTCGTGGGCAAGATTGTGACCAACCAGGAGGCGATGAGACGCCTGAAGGGTCCCAAGGACACGAAGGTGAAGATTGGAGTCATCCGATACGGAAGCAAGAAGGTGCAGTCGTTTACCGTTACCCGCGGCGAGATTCCCACCAAGAGCGTCACCGCCGCCTATATGCTGGATGACCACACGGGCTATATCCGCATCAAGAACTTTGGCGAGAACACCTATCCCGAGATGCTGATTGCACTGGCGAAGTTGTCGCAGGAGGGATTCAATAACCTCTGCATCGACCTGCGCGACAACACGGGCGGATACCTGACGGCAGCAGTCAACATGGCAAACGAGTTCCTGCCCGACAAGAGTCTGATAGTCTACACCCAGGGTCGCAAGTCACCCCGCCAGGAATACCGCAGTGACGGCAAGGGTTCCTATCAGAAGATTCCTTTGGTGGTATTGATCAACGAGGGCTCTGCATCTGCCGCAGAGATTTTCGCCGGTGCCATGCAGGACAACGACCGCGCCACCATCATCGGCCGCCGTTCCTTCGGCAAGGGACTGGTACAGCAGCAGCTGGAGTTCCCCGACCACAGCATGATCCGCCTCACCATCGCCCGCTACTACACCCCATCGGGCAGATGTATCCAGAAGCCCTACACCCTGGGCGACGACAAGGACTATGAGCAAGACCTGCTCACACGCTACCAGCACGGAGAGTTCTTCTCGCAGGACAGCATCAAGCACACGGGGCCCGCTTACCACACCGGTCTGGGCAGGGTAGTCTATGGCGGCGGCGGCATCACCCCCGACATCTTCGTGCCCGAGGACACGCTGGGCATGACTTCCTACTTCAAGCAGGCAAGCTTGAGCGGACTCATCCTCCAGTTTGCGTTCAACTATACGGATGACAACCGACCCAAGCTCAAGAACTTCAAGGAGATGATGCAGCTCGTTGACTACCTGGAGGAACAGAACATGGTGGACAAGTTTGTGAACTTCGCCGACTCGCATGGCCTGCAACGCCGCAACCTCCTCATCAAGAAGTCGCACAAGTTGCTGGACCGCTACATCAACAGCCGCATTGTCTACAACATATTGGACGAGCAGGCATGGAACCAGTACATCAACATCGACGACCCCGTCATCAAGAAGACCCTGGAAGTATTCGCCCAGAACGCCGCTTTCCCCAAGAAGCCGGCGAAGGCACCAGCCAAGGCAAAGGCAAAAGATACTGCCAGGGCGAAGAAATAGCACCGGGTATTGCTCCATCCGCCATAATGCAGCATCAATCTTTCAATATTTCAATCTTTCAATATTGACGGCACATGGAAAAGAAAGAACTTAGAAAAATCATAAGAGACAGAAAGCGACAGTATTCCCCAAGCCAACTTGGGGAGCTGTC
Organism: Subdoligranulum sp. APC924/74; assembly: GCA_963600595.1. Classification (GTDB taxonomy): domain Bacteria; phylum Bacteroidota; class Bacteroidia; order Bacteroidales; family Bacteroidaceae; genus Prevotella. Next base: position 21,752 of record CAVCCB010000013.1, read on the forward strand.
GCTTCCCGTTTTGGCGCGACTCTCGGAGAACGGGCGTTTCAAGGCTGCCAAGACCCTGCTGCTCTATTATTCCCAGCCCGACGAGGTGGACACCCGCCACTTCGTAGAGCAACTGGCAGAGGGCGGCAAACGAGTGCTGCTCCCCGTGGTCGTGGATGACAAGAACATGATACTGAGGGAATATACCGGGCAGCAAGACCTCAAGGAGGGTGCATTCCATATCATGGAACCTGTCGGAAAGCTGTTTCCCGAATCCTCCTATCATCAGATAGAAGTGGCTGTCATCCCCGGCATGGGATTCGACGGCAAGGGCAACCGGCTGGGGCGAGGCAAGGGATATTACGACCGCCTCCTGCAGCAACTGCCCGATATTTATAAAATAGGTATATGCTTCGACTTCCAGAAGTTGGCAGAAGTGCCTGCGGAAGATACCGACATTCCGATGGATGAGGTCATATAGGCACCCCTCCCCGACACCGTCGGGATTTCAATAGAACCGGATGTCCACAATCACCTGCGCCCCCACCTTCTCGTTGAGCCGCCTCACCAGCAGGCTCCTGCCCATGGTGAGGTCTGCCCTGAGCGCAGGGTTCAGGATTTTCACATAGAGGGTCTGGTTCCTGATGAACTTCTCGCCCGTATATTTTTCCACAGTTTTTCCCACCACCTCCGACCAACTGTCTATCAACCTTTTCTGCTGCAAGGGCATCTCCAAGCCCTCATTGCGAAGGAACTCCGGCAACAGCTCCGCCAGAGACCTGACTTTTCTCCTAAACATATCTCTTCTTACTCCTCCCTTAAAGTGATTTCACCGTTCTCCACAGAAAATATCTTGTAGTCCTTGTCACTGTTGTGCAGAATCCTGTCCAGATGGTCACGGTTGGTATCGGTGATGAAAATCTGCCCAAAGTTGTCGCCCGACACCAGTTGCACGATAGCCTCCACCCTCTGGGCATCCAGCTTGTCGAAGATGTCATCCAGGAGCAGGATGGGGGTGGCACCGGAACGTATGCGGTGCAGGTAGTCAAACTGGGCGAGCTTCAGCGCCAAGACGAAAGTCTTGTTCTGCCCCTGGCTTCCCTCCCTCTTCATCTGATAGTCGCCAATCAGCATCTCCAGGTCATCGCGGTGCACGCCGTGCAGGGAATAGCCCACGGCACGGTCCTTCATCCTGTCTCGCCGGATAACCTCCAGGAGAGGTCCGCGCTGGCAATGCGACACATAGGCGAGGCTCACCTCCTCCCGGTCGCCCGAAATATGACGGTAGATGCGCTGGAACACCGGGATGATTTCCTTGACAAACTCCTCTCGCTTCCGATAAAGAATCTCCCCGTTTCTTGCCATCTCCTGCTCCCATATCTCCATGAGCGAAGCATCCGGCTCCTCTTCCATCTTCAGCAGGGCGTTGCGCTGCTGGAGGGCCTTGTTGTAATTCGTCAAAGCCTCGATGTAAGCGTGGTCATACTGCGAGATGACCACGTCCATCAGCCTGCGGCGCGCCTCGCTTCCGCCCTCTATCAGCGACGTATCGGCAGGAGAGACGAACACCAGCGGTATCAGCCCGATGTGCTGCGACAGGCGCTTGTATTCCTTCTTGTTGCGCTTGAAGTGCTTTTTCACCCCGCGCTTCATGCCGCAATAGATGTTCTCCACATCGCCCTGGTCGCTCAGATAGTTGCCCTCCACCATGAAGAATGCCTCGTCGTGGGTGATTACCTGCGAGTCTATCGGGTTGTAGGCACTCCTACAGAAGGAGAGGTAATAGATGGCATCGAGGAGATTGGTCTTCCCCACCCCATTGTGCCCGATGAGACAGTTGATCTTGGGAGAGAAATCCAGGTTTGCCGCCTTGATGTTCTTAAAGTTGATGATGGAAATATTCTTTAAAATCATACGTTCTAAGTAGCTTATGGACTGCAAAGTTAGTGGAAAAAGAGCAAAAAACGAAAAAAGTAGGCAATAAATTTCAATATGTGGATTAATTTCCGTATTTTTGCAACCTAAAGTGTAGAATAACAAAAAACGAAAAATAAAAAATGTCAAACAACTACGCACAGGCTCAGGAAATAGAGAGCCTCAAGATTCATGAAGCTTTCATTGTGAAGTACAAGAAAGCCATCCTTATCGCAGTGGCAGTCGTCGTCGTTGCCGTTGTGGGAGTATTCGTCTATATGTCTCAGGTAGCAGGTCCCCGCGAGGACAAGGCAAGCACCCTGCTGGGCAAGGGCCAGACATATTTCAACAATGAGATGTTCGAGCAGGCACTCAACGGCGACGGTGCCGGTTTCGTGGGCTTCGCCAAGATGGCAAGCAGCTACAGCGGCACCAAGGCAGGCAACCTCGCCAACCTCTACGCCGGTCTTTGCTACGCCAACCTGGGCAAGTGGTCTGAGGCACAGAAGAGCCTCGACGCCTATTCTTCCAAGGGCGACCAGATGGTAAGTCCTGCGGCACAGGCTGCCCTCGGCGACGCATACGCTCACCTCAACCAGCTCGACAAGGCTGTGGAAGCCTTCAAGAAGGCTGCGTCCATGGCAGACAGCAAGGCTGATGACAACGCCAACAACTCCCTCTCCCCCTCCTTCCTGGTGAAGGCTGGCGAAATCCTGGAGAGCCAGGGCAAGAAGGCTGACGCACTCAGCATCTACCAGGACATCAAGAAGAAGTATGTAAGCTCCATGCTCGTACAGAGCTCGGAGATTGACAAGTATATTGAAAGAGCATCCAACTAATGGCTACAGCTTTACACAACTTATCCGACTACGACACCCAGAAGGTGCCTGATGCCAGCAATATGTGCTTCGGCATCGTCGTGGCAGAATGGAATCCCGAGATTACCGGTGCCCTTCTCGAAGGTGCTGTCAGCACCCTGGAGAAGCACGGCACCATCCCCGAGAACATCCATGTGAAGACCGTCCCCGGCAGCTTTGAGCTGATTTACGGCGCCCACCAGATGGTATTGAACGGCGGCTATGATGCCGTCATCATCCTGGGCAGCGTCATCCGCGGAGAGACTCCTCACTTCGACTATATCTGCCAGGGCGTCACCTACGGCATCGCCCGTCTCAACGCCACACAGGAGATTCCTGTCATCTACGGTCTGCTCACCACCAACGACCTGCAGCAGGCAAAGGATAGAAGTGGCGGCAAACTCGGCAACAAGGGCGACGAGTGCGCCATTGATGCCATCAAAATGGCTAAGTTCTAAAAAGGTATGAAACTCTATCAGTTATTACAGGCATTCGACTTTGAGGAGATCTTCCCCACGGTCAATGAGATGTTCCCCAACGCAGGACTCCACCGCGATGTCTTCGAGAAGGCGTTCAACATGCTGTGCAGCATACAGCCCATCGCCTCCAAGAAGACCATCCGCTTCGAGCTGATGGACGACCCCAACTCCAACAATATGATCGTGGGGGCGGATGACAACTGCTTCAACACGACATGGGATGTCTGCCTGGGGAAAGAGATCAAGAAAGGAAAGGGCGCTGACCTGAATGATGTGGAGATAGCAGCCAACTGCCTGCTCAACGTCCTCTTCATCGGCCGTCACCCTCAGAATTTCGACAAGGAATATAGAAAGTTGACGAGATAACCGTCATTGCTTTTTAATGTACTTCAATCAAACCTCATCCTCATCGGATGAGGTTTTTTCGTCCCCGTCGGTATCCATCGACGTGTCCACGGAGATGCTCACCGCCCCCATCTTGGATATTTTCAGCACCAATGGCACATACTCGTCGCTGGCGATGTCGGGCGAGCCCACGCTGGCGGCGAAGAGGAGCTGGTCGCCCTTTGCCTCCACGAAGACGATACCCAGCAAGGCGTTTGCCTCCTGCATATTGTCGCCCAGATAGCATTCGAAATCCTGCTTCTTGAAGGTGCGGTTGAAGAACTCGCTGCCGTCCGCGCGCAATACGCTCACCGTTATCTTGTTGTCGTAATAGCGCGTATGGTCGTCTGTCTGCACCACGGGCAGGGAGGGGTCTGCCGTGCGCTTCACCACCACGGTATAGGTGGAGCCCACCCAGGGAGTTTCCTGCGACTGTCGGGCATCGCTCATCTTCTGTGTTTTTACCTTGGCAGGTGCCGTGGGCTTGTGGGTGATAATGATGTTGCTGTTCTTCTTCTTCTCACCGCACGATACCAGAGCACCTGTCAACGCGAGTGCCACCAAGGCGGAATATAAATTGTTCATTTTTTCTTCTCTGCTTTGTTTGATGCGGCAAAGTTACAGTTTTTATTCCATGCCACAAAATAAATTCGCAGTTTTTTAGTCTTTGCGCAACATCCATATTTTACTTTTTACTTTTTTACCTTTTTACCTTTAAAAGCGCTCGGAGCCACGCCAAACTGCTTCTTGAAGACAATGGAGAAGTGGGACTGCGAGCTGAAACCGCACCTGACGGCTATCTCCGACAGGGTGAATCTGCCCTCCTTCACCAGCTCCGCCGCACGGTTCAGCTTGTAGGTGCGGAAGAAGTTGGCAGGAGTCTCGCCCGTCAATCCCTTGATCTTGTAATAGAGCTTGGTGCGGGAGATATAGAGCAGCTGGGTCATCTTCATCACATCCAGTTCGGGATTGCCCAGCTCCTCCTCCATCAGTTTGTACAGTTCGTTCATGAAACGCTTGTCCTGGTCAGACAGTGCATGGTCCACCTCTTCCACCTCAGCGGTGGTAGAATTGGTCAGGATGCTGCGGATGCGCTCGCGGTTCTTCAGCTGCGACTGGATGAGTGCCTTCAGCACCGCAGGCTCGAAGGGCTTCGTCACATAGGCATCCGCGCCCACGCCCAGCCCCTCCACCTGGTTGTCCACCGTCACCTTCGCCGTGACGAGGATGACGGGGATATGGCAGAGCTGGATGTCTTGCTTGATTTCCTTGCAAAGCTCATATCCGCTCATGCCGGGCATCGACACGTCGCTGAGCACGAGGTTGGGCTCCTCCAGGCGCATTTGCTCCAGTGCCGACCTTGCGTCGAGGCAGGTAACGAGCCTGTAGTCGTGGGAGAAGAGGAGGCGCATATAGTTGACGATCTCCACGTCATCGTCCACCACGAGGATGGCGGGGCGATTGTCTTCCTGCTCCGATGCCGCAGCAGTCTCCCTGCCTTCCCCGTCACCCGCTTTCTCCACGGGGCGGATGAAGGTCTCGTCCTCCTGCAAAGGGCGGCGCTCCTCTTCCGTATAAGCCGCTTCTTCCATCGGATAGGTCAGGGTGAAGACGGCTCCCGTGCCCTCCTGCCTGTTGTTAGCCTTCAGACTGCCGTGATGCAGTTCTGCCAGGCGGCGCGAGAAATAGAGTCCGATGCCTGTGCCCCAGTTCACGAAGCCCTTGGTCTGGTTGTCGAGCTGGTAATATCTCTTGAACACGTTCTCCAGCTGGTCTTCGGGGATGCCCTTGCCCGTATCGGCGACGCGAATCTCCACCTGTCCGCCGTGGGCATCGAGCATGATGTCTATCCTGCCGCCGCGAGGGGTGAACTTCAGGGCGTTGGAGAGCAGGTTGGAGACGATTTTCTCCAGTTTGTCCTTGTCTGTCCATGCCGCGAGCGTCTCCTCCATGCCCTGCCGGCAGAGCGTGAGTCCCTTCTCCCGGGCATTGAACTCGAAGGTGTCGCAGATGTCGCCCACTGCCTTCACCACGTCAACGGGTTCCACATTCAGCTGGAGCGTGTCGCTCTCCAGCTTGTTGAAGTCCATCAGCTGGTTCACCAGTCTGAACATCCTCTGTATGCTCCTCTGTGCCACAGCCAGCAGTTTCCTTTCCCCGCCGTCGATGTTGCGGCTGCCCGCGAGTTGCCCCACGGGACCGGCTATCATCGTCAGAGGCGTGCGGAACTCATGGGCGATATTGGCGAAGAAACTCATGTTCATCTGATTGGTGCGCAGTTCCTGTTCCTTCTCCCTCTCCGCTTCCCTGGCGGCTTGCCGGGCGGTCATGGTGCGCATGGTGTTGCCGTAGAGATACGTGCCCAGCATACCCAGCAGAATCAGGTAGAGCAGCCATGCCCAGGGTGTGTTCCAGGGCGCGGGCATCACGGTCACCTTCAGCGAAGCCTCCTTCAGCGTGGTGAGGTTGCCGCTGTCCACCACCTTCACATGGAAGGTGTAGTCGCCCGAGGGCAGGTTGGCGTAGCTGCCCGAGCGTGCCGTTCCCGCGTCCACCCAGTCATCGTCGACGCCGTCCATCTTATAGAAATAATGTACGCAGGGATTCTTGCGATAGTCGAGGGCGCAGAAGGAGATGCTGAAGCTGTTCTGGTCGTAGCGGAGATTGACGTCGGGGCAGTAGGCGAGACTCCTGGCGATGATGCCGCTGCTGTCGGGGCGCACCAGGATGCCATGCACCTTCAGGTCCTGGAAATAGAGCGGCACGTTGCGCTTCACGTTGATGTCGGAGGGCTTGAAGTAGGTCAGTCCGTGCATTCCTCCGAAGACCAGCCTTCCGTCGGGCATCCGGCACGACGCCCTGTCGCAGAACTCGTCGCCGCCCATACCGTCAAACTGGTAGAACATGGTCACCCTCCTTGCCTTCGGGTCGCACTTGTTCAGTCCCTTCAACGTCGAAATCCAGAGGTTTCCCTCCGCATCCTCCTCGATGCTGCTGATGTCGGAGCAGGAGAGTCCGTAGATGTGTTCCATGCGGCGGGTCTTGCCGTCGATTCTCGCCAAGCCGTTGGCTACGGTGCCTATCCACAGATTGCCGTGGCGGTCCTGGCAGATGTCTACGGGCACGAACACGCTCCGCTTGATGCACGTCTTCCAGTCGGCTGCCGGGACGGGCAGTCCTGCCGCCTTCATCGTGGCGGGGTTGAGCAATGTCATCTTCTGCCTGCAGGCGGCTACGAGCAGCGAACCGTCCCTGAGGCTCGTGACAGAGGGGATGAAGGAATCGGAATCGAACAGTTGCTTCTTCTCCGCCCTGTCGCTGCCCCATTTGACACGAAACACCTTGCCGTCGGAAGTGGAGAGCCACACCGTCTTGTCAGCCGCCTGCGCCATGCACATCGTTCCGGGCACGTCAAACCGCGCCACAGGCGTGAGCCTTTCCCCTCCGTCATATTTGCATTTCAGCACTCCTGCACCCGTTGCCGTCCAGAGACAGCCGTCGGCATCGGCAAGCAGGTGTACCGCCACGTTCTTCCGCGGGTCTTCTCCGCTGATTGCCACTTGACGGGTGTGCCCCGAGGCGTCGTGCAGCAGGATGCCCTTGTCCTGCGAGGCTATCCACAGGTTGCCCTGGCGGTCGCATGCCACGTCGGTCACGGGCGTATGCCCCACCGCCTCATTGAGCCTCTGGTCGCCGTTGAACCTCTCCTTACCGGAATAGCGCACCGTCAGTCCCCGGTCGCTTGTTCCTATCCACAGATTGCCCCTGCTGTCTTGTAGCGTCGCCGTGACATGATCCTCCAGGGTGTCGCCCTTTCCGGCAGGTGACTGCTCCTCCACGGGGGCGGTGCCGGAATGACTTGCGCCGATGGGCGCGAACTCGCCGCTCTCCTCGTCATAGAGCAGCGCTCCGTCCCTGTTATAGGCGAAGACGCGTCCCTGTCTGTCCTCCGAGAGCCTGGTGATGTTCTTGTTGTCCGTCTTCACCGGTATGCGCACAAAGTTGTCCTGCTCCGTATAGCGGCAGATGCCGTTCACGGTGCCCACCCACAGCCGTTTCCTGCTGTCGGCGAGCAGTGCCTTCACCTGGTTGTCGCAGAGACCGGTGGAGTCGTCGGTACAGAAGTACTGGTGATACTCCTGCCCGTCGAAGCGGTTGAGTCCGCGGAACGTCCCCACCCAGATGAATCCCTTCGCGTCCTCCACGATGGACGACACGTTGCAGTTGGACAGGGCGTTCGCCACCATCACCTCCTGCGTGGCATCCCAGTCGTTCTTGCTCTGCCTGTCTTCCTGGCGGCAAGCCACGAGTGCCATTGCCGCCAGAACAGACACCAGCACGGCTCTCACATTCCGTATTGCTCTCATATCTGTTTGTTTTGGTCACAAAGATAACAAATTATTTTCAATCCGTCGCAGGAATGAACAAAACAAAACGATTTTGAACGTATCGAAAAGCCGAAACTGCCTTTTGGACGAATTGAAAAACCAAAAGAACAAAGAAGAACATACCTTTTTGCGATTATCGCTACTTTTGCAGCCAGTAATAAGATTACATATCGAAGTATTTTTGAAATGCCATTTCATCGGGATGATGCGATGGCATTTTTCCTTTTAAGTAACGGTTAAAAAATAACTTGGTACGATTTTAACGCCTCCTTATAGTTTGTGACCTGCACACTGTCCAGCGCGCCCTGAAGGGGCAACCTGCGCCTAGCCCAGGGCAACACCCTGGGTATGTCGGACGGGCAGCAGTGCGCCCTGAAGGGGCAAAAGCGTTACAATACCCAGCGTTT
>CAVCCB010000014.1:0-28076 GCA_963600595.1 Subdoligranulum sp. APC924/74
GAATTGGTTCCGTAGCTCAACTGAATAGAGCACTTGACTACGGATCAAGAGGTTCAAGGTTTGAATCCTTGCGGAATCACTCTCACTCATGAATGGAACAAAAGAAAGTATTGGTTCCGTAGCTCAACTGAATAGAGCACTTGACTACGGATCAAGAGGTTCAAGGTTTGAATCCTTGCGGAATCACTCTCACTCATGAATGGAACAAAAGAAAGTATTGGTTCCGTAGCTCAACTGAATAGAGCACTTGACTACGGATCAAGAGGTTCAAGGTTTGAATCCTTGCGGAATCACTCTCACTCATGAATGGAACAAAAGAAAGTATTGGTTCCGTAGCTCAACTGAATAGAGCACTTGACTACGGATCAAGAGGTTCAAGGTTTGAATCCTTGCGGAATCACTACAATCTTAAATGGTAAGCGGAAGGCTTACAATCTTGCACCCTTAGCTCAGTTGGTAGAGCAACTGACTCTTAATCAGTGGGTCTAGGGTTCGAATCCCTAAGGGTGTACTAAAAAGGAAGTTCATTATTGAGCTTCCTTTTTTTATATCATATCTCCATTTAGGGAAATTCCCTCCCCATTTAGGGAAAATCCTTTCCATAGGTGACGCTTTTCGTCTATCTTTGCACCGTGAATCAGAGAGAAATCTCCCTATTCCACAGAAGCAAGAAGTAAAACGACATTAAAACATACGATTATGAAGAAAATTATATTGGCTATAGTAGCAATGATTACCATCACTGTCTCCGCCTCCGCAATGAGCTATGAGCAAGCACGCCAGCAGGCACTTTTTCTGACCGACAAGATGGCGTATGAATTGAACTTAACGGACGCACAATACGAGGCGGCATACGAGGTGAACCTCGACTACCTCATGGGCGTGAACACTTACGATGACCTCTACGGCGCATACTGGCGTCAGCGCAACGCTGACCTAAGCTATATCCTACTCGACTGGCAGTATCGCACGTATCTGAACGCATCCTATTTTTATCGCCCACTCTACTGGGACGCAGGCTACTGGCACTTCGGTATCTATGCACGATATCCTCGCAGAGACTATTTCTTCTTTGGCAGGCCCGAATTCTACACAGTGTACCGCGGTGCCCACAGTTGGAGGGAGAACGGTGGTAGAAGCTGGTATCACGGACGTGACTTCGGAGGTCCACGCCCTGGCGACGGTCCCCGCGGTAGAGGAATGCGCGACGGATTCAACCGCGGTGACTACGGACGTGGCTGGAGCTTTGGCAGCATGAATCGTCAGAGCAGCACCCGAACAACAGTGACCCGTCCCTCACAAGGCAACAATCGCCCATTCGGAAACAGAGGATTCTTCGGCAGTGGCAACGGCAGCAACAACCGCTCCTTCGGCAATGGCAGCCGCCCCTCAGACAGCAACCGCTCCAGTATCTTTGGAGGCGGCAACAGCACCCGCTCCTTCGGCAATGGCGGCAATGCTGAACAAAACAGGAGATTCACTCCACGTTCCACACCCAACAACAGCTCCTTCGGAGGTGGCAACCGCAGTGGAGGCAGCAGCTTCGGAAACGGCAACCGTTCTTTTGGCGGTGCCAACAATAGCGGCCCTTCAACACGCAGCAACGGTGGCAACAGTTTCAGCGGAGGCGGTCATTTCGGTGGCGGACACAGGTAAAAGGCTTCAAAAAAACACTTGGCCAGATAAAACAATCATTGAATTAGAGAGTTGAAAGAAGGCTTTCCCATCCCCAAGAGGGAGAAAGGGAAAGCCTTCATTTTTTCTCTTTCCATCAGCAAAACATAGAGTTACCACAAGAGAAAACACACTTTACCGCCCCAAAAGCTATGAGTTGGAGGGAAACGTTACTTGAACTTTAATAGCACATACCTACTCGTGCGTGGCGAAACGCTGCTCAGCAAGCTTTTCATATTTTGTTCCTGGCCTGCCGTAGTTGGCGTATGGCCAGATACTGATGCCACCGCGGGGCGTAAAGATGCCCGTCACCTCGATGTACTTAGGATCCATAAGTTTAATGAGATCCTTCATGATGATATTCACACAGTCCTCGTGGAAGTCACCATGATTGCGGAAGCTGAAAAGGTAGAGCTTCAAGCTCTTGCTCTCCACCATCTTCACATCGGGGATGTAACTGATGCGAATCTCTGCGAAGTCGGGCTGTCCCGTGATGGGACAGAGTGAAGTGAACTCTGGGCAATTGAAACGTACCCAATAATCGTTGTCCGGATGCTTGTTGACGAAGGTCTCCAATACTTCTGGGGCATAATCCATTCTGTATTCGGACTTAGCTCCCAAAGCTTGGAGTCCATCTTGTTTTCTATCCATAGTTTTGAATGTTGAATTTATAAGTTAAACACTTTGAAGATGTTGTAAGAAATGTCATGGTCGTACACGTCCACTTTCTCGTATTTCTTCATTGCCTTCACCACTCTGACGGTAACGGGCAGGACGACAATCTCGTAGACAGTCTTTAGGATTACCTGCGAGAGCATCATCCAGGGAAGTTCAGACGTGGGCACTACGCCCCCCAAAGCAAGTGGGAAAAAGATGAGGCTGTCACAGCTCTCTCCAGCAACCGTACTGAGGATAGCACGGGCGGAAAAATGCTTGCTTCCGTCACGGAGTTTCATCACGCTCATGACATAAGCGTTGGCAAAGGAGCCGATAACAAATGCCACGAAGGAGGCTGCGGCGATACGCGGGGCAAGCCCAAAGATGGCATGGAAGCCAGCGTCATTGCCCCAATAGGATGCCCCGGGAAGCCAGTCGCAGAGCGCCCCCATCAATACGAAGAAGAAATTCATGACAAACCCCAGCCAGATGAGCAAGCGCGCCTTTTGGAATCCCCACACTTCACACACGCAGTCATTGATGATGTAACTGACCGGAAACACGATGAGACCTCCCGTCACGGATATGGGTCCCATGGCAATCTGCTTTGTCTCAAGCACGTTTGCCGATATCAGACAAACGCAGAAGAGGGTACTGAAAAGCATGAACAGCACACTCACTTGTACGGTTTTCTTTTCCATTATCTTGTTTTTTACGAGGTTTGACAAGCACTCGGGTTGATAAATCTTTTTAAATCGGGCTGCAAAATTAGCACTTTTCCCGCAAATAGCCAAATATTTTGCGGTTATTTGTAGAAAACCATTGACAATGTTGTGTTTTTACATAATAAATATGTACTTTTGCAGAAGTAAAACGAGAAGAATCAACTTTTAAATAACGAAATCGAATGAAGAAAATCTTATCATTGGCGCTCTTCGCCCTTGCCTTGACGGCAAGTGCAGAGGCGCAAGAAATCAAGGACCCTGTCCTCAAGGCGAAACTGGAAGCTTACCATAGGCAGGACAGCATCAACGGAGCGAAGGAAGCCAAGCTCTTCGAGGAGTACAAGCAGCTGCGTAGCGAAAACTCGAGCGCTTCGCAAGTTAGGCAGAAAGAACTGGAGGAAGAGCTGAAGATGCTTGAAGAGAGGCAAGTGGGCGACATCAAGGCATTCTGTGCTGAGAACAAGGGCAATGAGCTTCCCGCTCACGTGCTTGCCAACACGTTCTACTATTTCGGCTACGATGACCTGAAAGCACTCTGCGACAGCACGACGGGTTACTATTCCCATCCGCTGATGGAGAAGGCAAAGAAGCAGCTCGCCTCCATGGAGAAACGACAGCCGGGCATCAGGTACACAGACCTTAGCATGAACGATATGGACGGCAAGACCGTGAAGCTGAGTCAGTATGTTGGCAAGGGGAAATATGTACTGGTGGACTTTTGGGCTTCATGGTGCGGTCCCTGCAGGAAAGAGATGCCCAATGTGAAGGTGGCTTACGAAAAATACCACTCCAAGGGGTTCGAAGTCGTGGGAGTCAGCTTCGACAGCAAAGCCGAAGCATGGAAGAAGGGTGTAAAGGACCTCAACTTGCCTTGGCCACAGATGAGCGACCTGAAGGGATGGGGGTGTGCCGCCCATGAAATATACGGTGTCAACGCCATCCCCAGCAACGTGCTTCTCAACCCAGATGGAGTCATTGTGGCGTCTGATCTGAGAGAAGAGGCATTGCAGGACAAGCTCAAGGAAATATTTGAGTTGAAATAGAATGAGAGAATGGGTTCATGCTCTCAATGAGGAGATGACATACATGAACGAGTAGAATAGTTGGGTGACAAGCACATAGAGAAAAAAGAGATGCGACATATTTCCGATGCCGGCGGTCAAGGCTTCAAAGATGTCCTCCAGTCCCTTGAGCTTGCCACTCATCGTACCAAAACTGACGCTCATGAAAGCCACAGCGAAGCAGACATAGGGCACGATGCAAGAAGAGAAGCTACTGGGAATGAGACCTCCCATCACATTGAGCAGGATGGCATGAGGAACAAGTGTGAGCGCCATGATAACGAAAAGGAACATCATCAGCTCAGCCACCACAAGCCTCATCGCTATGCGTTGCCGATATTCTGAGGCATCGAACTCCCCCAATCCACTCCGCCGCAACACCCCCCAGGCGATACTTACCAGCAACAACCACACCAGCAACGGTGAGGCAAGATTTTCCTGGAACTGCCCAAAGAACCACCTGATGCCCTCAGGACTGAGCAAGGAGCGGTCGAAGATTTCAGGCATCGCAGCTGTGACGAGCCACGATGTCAGCACCAACACTACCTGTGCCAAGGCGATTGTCAAGGCAATATATGCCCATATCTTTTTCTTCATCCTAAAACCTATATGTTTAAAAAGGTTTGTCACTCCTCATCGGCATGGAGGTTGTCAATGTCAAGAATGCGCAGTTCCAATGCCCTTACCACCAGCCTCGTAGCATTGATACCCATGCCTTTGTTACCATCGGGAAAGAGTTTCTGCACCAGCTCGTTCTGTCTTTTCTCCAGGCTCTTTACGCCGAAGGGCATTCCCCGAAGGTTAGTGATTTGTTCCTTAGTGTAGCCCAATGCCAAATGACGCAGGAACCGTTCGTCATATTCATCTATCTCATAGTTGACAAGCGCTTCCTGTCGCATCAACTGACTATTGACGCTATTCTTGAATCGCTCCACGATCTTACGCAAAATGGGTTGGTTGAACACCATCTTCTTGCCATTCATACAACTCATCACATCATCCTGGGTCAGGAGTTCACCGCTCTTGAGAATGATGCCGTCGCATCCTGCATCGAGCACGTCCACCCAAAGCTTCTCATTGAGTATCTCTCCTGTGAAGATAAGCACCTTCACATCGGGATATTGTTCCTTGGTGTAGCGGCATATCTCTACACCCACGGTGGTAGAACCACCCAGTCCCAGATCCAGTAGTACAAGGTCGGGCAACTGTTGCTTGATAAGTTTCCAGTACTCCACCTCATTCTCGGCCGTTCCGATAATCTCCGCCTCAGGAATGTCGTTCCTGAAGATTCCCTCCGTACCCTTAAGTTCCAACGGCACGTCTTCTACAATCATCACCTTGAAATTGTTCATATCTCTATCTTGTATTTTTTGTCTATGTCCTTGGGCAATATCACCTCCACCATCACATCTCCTTCCTTCGAGAGCGATGTAGAGATACCACAAGCTCTCATATTGGTCACCTCCCCTATCTCCCTTACCATTTGCCGGCAGAGCAGAAACCGGAGGTCTATGGTAAGGGCAGTGAAGAGCTGTGCGCATTGCTGCGGAGTAAGCTTCAGTCGAGGCATGGGGATGCGGAATATTGTATAGGCCGCATCCTTCCCGCACGTTTCACGGGCAAAAGTCCCCTTGGCAGCTCCACCCAACTGTCGGAGCAGGTCAAAGAGATGGTCAAGCTTGTCATAGTCGAGCCTTACCTCGGTCTCAGCCTGCTGCATCGCCTGTGCGCTTAGCAGGGTATAGAGCTGCTTGTAGTAGTCCACCAATTCCCGCAACGATACAATGTCATTGGAACGGCTTTCAATAAGTTGACGGATGCGCGACGGATAGTACATTGTCTCATGCTTGAGAGTGGAGAGGCAGTTATCCATCACAGAATTGGCAATATGTAGTCTGGCGTTCTCATACTCCACGCAGTGCAACTCATCCTCCGCTATCTCGATGTTCTCCGCCTCACTCTTGGAAATCTCCATTCCATGCCTCAGTGATTCTTCAATTTGGGCGACCAGTTCGTCGAGCTGCCGGTTGATTTTCTTCGGTCCGTTATGGCTGTCCCACAACTTGTGTACCTTTTCCAGTTTTTCCTCGTCAGAGTCGCCGCCCAGCAACACCTTGTTGATGGCATTTACCTTGTCGATGGCAAATTGGTTACTCAGCACATGGCGGAAGTAGAGCAAATAGTAGGCAAGGGGCAGCTGCAGGAGCAGGAGTATGAGTAGGATGACAGCTACAGTCTTCGAGTTCTCAGACACCTGCATGGTTCTCACGTAGTCGGGCAGTGTCTCGTCGGCACTGCGCTCGCGAAAGAGTTGGGTGTAGACCTTATTGTTGCTGTGGTAGAGCTGCCAGTCATGGAGGGCGAGTGCCGCCACTGCGCTCTCGTTGCGGATATCGAGGATGATGTCGTAGTTGGTGGACAGGCTGTCGTGGAGCCATTTCAACTCTGCCGCCTTACCGTCTTGCGGTGTACGCTCCATGAGATCCTTACCCTGAGGGTGAATGGAGAGGTAATGGAGGTTGAGGTAGTGGCGCGCAGAGTCTGCATACCGCAAGGTGTTGCGGTAATGGGCGTTGATGTTACAGAAGTAGGTGCTGTCGGCGAATGCCCCGGCTCGCTTCAGGTAGACGGTATTCGCTGTCATTGGCTGTGTACCGTTCACCAACATGGCAACGAACAGTACAGCGAACAGCATGAGCCGTTGTACGCCACGAGGCAGACTAAACACAAATTTACTTCCCCTACCCTTCTGACTTTCCGCCCTAATGTCGCAGAGCTGGAAAATCTTGCTCAACTTCTTGTATTTCTCGATGATACCCTTGCAGTTGAGCAATCCGAAGCCATGACCACCTGTATAGGTGCGGTCGAACACATGTGAGAGTTCAGCTTCGTCCATACCTTCTCCATCGTCCATGACCTCCACCTCTACACAGTCTTCTTTCATGTGGGCACTGACTGTCACGGTACCTCCCTGTGACGTAAACTTCCGTGCGTTGTCGGCGATAGTATTGATCATGAAAAGGGTGAGAGTGCGATCAGCCTTCACTACTGCTTCAGTTGGCTGCACGAGAAGCTGGACTCCCTTCATCAGGTAGCTCATCTTTGCCTTTGCCACAATGTCGAAGAGAGGCTGCAAGGGAAAGCTCTCTATGCGCAGACTCAGGGTTCCTTGCCTCATCTGAATCCACTGGGTGAGAATGTCGTTGTACTGATTGATCTTTTCGGTCAGTTCAGAGATATACTGGCACCGTTCCTGTCTTACGGTTTCGCTGTCCTTGCCCTCGGATAGTCGGTTCACCTCGTTAACCATGCGGTCAATAAAGGGCGTAATACTGTTCACCAAGGCAATTTTGGCACGCTGCTCCAAGTTGCGCTTGCGGTTGTCAAGCAGATGGAGGCGTGCCATCTTTATCGCCTCGTCTATCTCTTCCTTTCGTTCATCCAAGTCGTTGATGCTCTGCGTATTTTTCTCTTTCCATTCACTGAGCGGTTCCAACAGTTTCGACACTGGGTTCTCTTTGTCTTTATGCCTCCTCATACGGTCGAAAACGAATAACAGCACCAACACCAGCGTAATCATAGCCAATACGGCAGCTATCATTGTGTTGAGCTGCAAGGCATTCTTATCAAGTTGTGTGGCGCGTGCCTCGAGCTGACGATCCTGACGCGACTGTTCCTGGAGATCAAGATAGAGGTTGCGGTTATAGTCACTCCGAGGCTTATCATCGAGGGCGGAGTAGGCCAGGCTAAGCTGCTCGCGGATAGATGCCACCAGGTCAGGTGCAGCCTGTATCTCCTTATTCTCGTAGAGTGCCTGATTGAGGCAGCTGATGGCTGAAGGATAGTCGCCTATGGCCCCATAGCACTCCGCCAGCGTACGGTAGGCCCCAGCTTTTTGGTATACATCGCCATAGGCACAGAAAAGACTGAGGGCACGCTGGGCGAAGTTGCCCGCCAACAGGTCAGGTGCCATATGGTCGATATTGAGGTATTGGATGGCTGGCTGGTTATTCTTGATGAGGAAGTCGCGCATGGCTGGCTTCAGCAAGTGCTCGCTCAGTGCCTGGAGAGCCTGTGCCTGCCAATAGGGATACGCATTGCCCGCACTCGCCAACATATAACACCGCATCAGGTAGTCGAACTCTGTTTGGTAGATTTCCTCCTGGGTGCCATCGGCCAGGGCACCGCCTGAACCGAAATTGTAGAGGTAGTTGAGATACTGCGCCGTGTCCTGCTCCATCTCATCGGGTTTGAGGTCGTTTAGCGCCCTCTGCATCGGCTCTTCCAAACTCACATAGTAGAAATAGGTGGCATCTACTATATCGAATTCGGAATGGGCATAGACAGCTCTCCGCCAATCACGTAGCGGCAGGTTACGTGCCTCCTCACCGATGCGTCGCAATCGGTGGGTCGCAGCCTCACGGTAGGCATAGAAATCCTTATTGTGCGCCTCTCGCTGGCAGATACGCATATTCTGTACATCAGCCACGAGGAGTTCTATCTGATTGTCGGTGTGCTGTTCCACCTCAGCAAGCCATCGCTTCGCTTCCGCCATTCTCATCTTCGCCATCGCCACGAACGCCATGTTGTTGCATGCCTCTGCATAGCCGTCGCCATAGTCAGCGGAGAGACTCATTGCCCTCTGCGCCATCACCCTCACAGTATCAAGATTACGGTAGTGATAGGCATAAGAGATGTCGTTCAGCCGATCCACCTCATCCTTGTGGGAGGGTGAGCAGGCTGAGAGAATATGCATCGCCATCATCGTTATGATGAGGAGGACGCACGTTGTGCGATATATATACCTTGCGTGTCTGATGAGGGCAAAATTAACGATAAATTTCCAAATAACCGAAACAAATAGCATCTTTTTTTGTTTTTTGTGCAAAAAAATGGCTGTGCCTTCGCACAATTCGTTTTTTTGTTGTAAATTTGTGCCGTAAAAACACGCTTGTGGTCGCACACAAAGCATCAAAACTATTCATAATGGCATCAGAAAAGATAAGAATCAAAGATATTGCCGAGAGAGCCGGCGTATCAGTGGGTACCGTGGACAGAGTCCTCCACGACCGCCCCAACGTGTCTAAACCGGCGCGCGAGAAGGTGGAGAAAGCACTCGCCGAGATGAACTACCAGCCCAATATGTACGCCAGTGCACTGGCGTACAACAAGTCGTATGTGTTCCACTTGCTCATCCCCAAGCATGAGTCGGAGGCATACTGGGAAGAGATAGAAGAAGGCGCACGCAAGTGCGAGGATGCAAGGCGCGACTTCCACGTGAAGCTTGAAATCGCTTTCTACGAGCGTTCAAACGAGGAAACTTTCCAACAGGCTGGTCAGGAGATTCTGCAACAGGAGACCGACGGCGTGGTGGTGGTACCCTCTTCGCTCGACGTGACGCGCGAGTTCACGGAGCAGTTGCACGCCAAGGACATTCCCTTCATCCTGCTCGACTCCTACATGCCCGACCTCCGCCCCCTGTCGTTCTTCGGCCAGGATTCCTTCTGCAGCGGCTACTTCGCCGCCAAGATGCTCATGATGATCGCCAGCCAAGAGAAAGAGGTGATGGTGATGAGGCAGACCAAGGCCGGACGCGTGGTGAGCAAGCAGCAAGACAACCGCGAGGTGGGATTCCGCCACTACATGCACGACCATTTCCCCAATGTCAGGATCATCGACCTCGACCTACCTCTCAACGGCACCCGCAATGAGTACGTCAAAATGCTGGAGACCTACTTCAAGGAACATCCTGACACCCACCACTGCATCACGATGACCTCAAAGGCGCACATCGTGGGAGACTTCCTGCTCAAGACCAACCGCCGCGACGTGCAGATTATGGGTTACGACATGGTGGGAAAGAACGCACGATGCCTGCGCGAGGGAAGCATCTCCTTTCTCATCGCGCAGCACGCCTACATGCAGGGTTACTCCTGCGTGGAGACCCTCTTCCGCGCCATCGTCCTAAAGAAGAAGGTGACACCGGTGAACTATATGCCCATCGAACTGCTTATGAAGGAAAACGTGGACTTCTACCGACGCACACAGCTATAATACACTATTTTTATTACAATCAAAAGAAACAAGACAATGATACACAACATTTACCAAGCAGGCAAGACAGTACTCCTGGCTGTAGCCATGCTGTACGGAGCGACCACATTAAGCGCACAGACATCCCTCTCCAAGGAAGCCGTCCAACAGGCTCAAGACTCCATCGCCCAAGAATGGAAAAAGGAGATGAAAGCGAAATACATTGACAACTGGAACACCAGCGTGGCGGAAACCGACGCAGGCACCATGAGATACTGGGAGAACCGCTACGGCAAGATGCCCGAGGGCGGATGGCCCCTCTACATATCTCTCCACGGAGGTGGCAGTGGACCAACAGAGATGAACAACCAGCAATGGGACAACCAAAAGCACCTCTATACTCCCACAGACGCCTGGTATATAGCACCACGCGCTCCCCACGACGACTGGGACATGTGGTGCAAGCCCGACCTTGACAAGTATTACGAAACCCTCATCGTCATGGCACAGGCATGTGCCGGCGTGAATCCCAACCGCGTCTACATCATGGGCTACTCCGCAGGCGGTGACGGCGTGTGGAGAATGTCACCGCGCATGGCAGACCGCTGGGCGGCGGCGTCCATGATGGCGGGACACCCTGGTGACGTACGTTTGGAGAATCTGCGCAACACCCCCTTTATGATATGGTGCGGTGCACAGGACGCAGCCTACAACCGCAACCTGGAGGATGCCAAGCGCGGCGAAGTAATGGACTCGCTCCAGTTGGACGACCCCGATGGCTACATTCATGAGACACACATCGTGGATGGTATGGGACATTGGATGAACCGCATAGACACAGCTGCAGTGAACTGGATGGCGAAATACACCCGTAACCCCTACCCCAAGAAAATCGTATGGGGACAGGAAGAAGTACTGCGTCCGTCGTTCTACTGGGTTACCGCACCCACCAAAGAGATGACACGCGGCAAGATGGTACGTCTCCAGGCAGAGGGCAACTCCATCTCCATCAGCCAGTGCGACTATTCCACCCTCACCCTCTGGCTCAACGACAACATCGTGGACCTCGACAAGAAGGTGAAGGTGACCTACAAGGGCAAGACCATCTTCAATGCCCTGGTACCCCGCACGACGGAGAACCTGAAAAGCAGTCTCTATGACAGGGGAGACCTGAGTTACTCCTTCCCCGCAAAAATAGAGGTGAAAATCAAGAAATAGACAAACACCCAACAATAAACCACAAGCATGAGCAACAAGAAAGGACTATTGGCACTGTCGCCCCTGATGATACTCATCGGACTAATTACCGTATTCACTGTTTACTCCGTGAAGAACAGAGATACCAACCTCTCACTCACCGTGGCATTCATGCTGGCAAGCATCTATGCCATCGCCATCTCTGGAGGCATGCCAGTGAAGAAGCGCATCGACACCTATAGCCGGGGAGCCGGAGCCGGCAACCTGATGCTCATGCTCTGGATCTACATACTGGCTGGAGCTTTCGCAGCTTCAGCCAAAGCAATGGGGGCAGTAGATGCCACCGTCAATCTGGCGCTCAGCATACTTCCTGCCAGCATGATCCTTCCAGGTCTGTTCTTAGCGGCTTGCTTTATCTCCATGTCCATCGGCACCAGTGTCGGAACCATCGTGGCATTAGTACCCATAGCAGCAGGCATCGCTCACTCCATAGACTCCAACATGGGAATGACAGTGGCAATCATCGTTGGCGGAGCCTATTTCGGCGACAATCTTTCCTTCATCTCCGACACCACCGTAGTGGCAACACAGACACAGGGGTGCAGGATGAAGGACAAATTTCTTGCCAATGCCCTCATCGTGGTGCCCGCAGCCATCGTAATCCTCGCCATCTATACAGTCATGGGATTGGGTACACAAGCACCTGCCGAGGTGGGCGATGTGGACTTCATGAAAGTGGCACCCTACCTTGTTGTGATGGTAACAGCGATAGCCGGCATGAACGTGATGGCAGTACTGACACTCGGGGCTGTATTGTGCGGCATCATCGGCATCGTCGGGGAGTACATAGGTGCCAACAACTCCTACAGTCTCTTCGGATGGTTCCAGGCAATGGGCAACGGAGTGGTAGACATGGGAGAGCTGATCATCATCGCCATGATGGCGGGTGGCATGTTGGAGATTATCCGCGAGAACGGCGGCATCGACTTCATCATCAGAAAGATCACTGCACACATAAGCACTAAACGGGGAGCCGAACTATCCATCGCCGCCCTCGTGTCGATGGCAAACATCTGCACGGCCAACAACACCGTGGCAATCCTTACCGTCGGCAATATCTCCAAGAACATCGGTGACAAGTTTGGCGTTGACAACAGAAAGGCCGCAAGTATCCTCGACACCTTTTCCTGTATGATACAAGGGCTCATCCCATACGGCGTGCAGATGCTGCTGGCAGCTGGCCTTTCCGGGCTCAGTCCAATTGATATCCTGCCCTATCTCTACTACCCAGTGGCCATAGGCGTGGCGGCCCTGCTCGCCATCTTCCTCAGGTATCCAAAGAAATATAGTTAAACTTTGAATTGTCATGAACTTCCTACAACGTAATCTTTTCATACAATTGCGATCCGAAAACTTCGACAGCAAGGAGGAGACGGAACCAATGACTGTTTTCAAGAAGAACAAAATCAACCAGATGATGAAGAACCTGGATGATATTCCTCCCGGGGAAGTACTCATGAACAACAGCTTCCTCAACCGCCGCCTCACCAAGATTCAAAATGACGAGCGGCACGCCATCGACACGTCGGTGGAGACCCTCCAGCTGCTCCGCCTCATCGTAGGCAATGTCAATGGTATCCTTGCCAATGGCATCAACCTAAGGGGCATCATCGAACTGGGCAAGTACCTGCGTACAAGGGGAGATAAGGTAGATTTCGTAAAGTTGGAAAAATGGCTCGCAAAGTTGCACATACAGCGCATGGCACAACTCGAAGGAAGTGTGCTCATTACCTTCTTCGACTTCGAGAAAGACGAACTACCCTTCGTGCAATTTGTGGAACGCGGAGCATACCGCCACACTCTGCGTTCGCTCTACTACAACATACAGGAGCAACAAGCCCTCCAGTTCACACAGTCCTCTGTTGGATTTGTACGTCTCTCCAGTGGTAGCATGCGAAAGAGTCTATGCCGCAGTATGACCTACTTTGGCTACGCCCCCATCGAGACCGTCAGCAATTTCCTCAACAAGATATTCAGTTCATTGTCGAACATAGAAGAATAAAACATGACTGAGGACAGTGTAAATATAAAATATCTAAAAAGAGAGAGAAATATGCCAAACTCTCTTATCTTTTTTGTATCTTTGCAACTATGAAACGATTAATCATTACTATTATCACAACCATACTGGTACAGGGTATCCATGCACAAGTGCAATGTGAGGATACTTGCCAGCACGTACACGGCATTGACCTGAGCCACTACCAAGGCAACGTGTTCTGGGAGACCGTAGGCGACAACAACAAGATTGCCTATGTCTATCTCAAGGCAACAGAAGGCGGCGACAACGTGGACAGCAAATACAAGCAGAACATTGACCTGGCACACCAATACGGTCTAAAAGTGGGATCATACCATTTCTACCGCGCACGAATTCCACAGCAGACACAGTTAGATAATTTCATGGCACAATGCCGTCCTGAAGACCAAGACCTTCTGCCTATGATTGACGTGGAAACACGAAGTGGACTGGGTACCGAGGAGTTCTGCGACTCCCTATTCAAATTCCTGCACCTGGTAGAGAAAGCCTACCGACAGAAACCACTCGTCTATACTGGAGCCAATTTCTACGACCACAATCTCGCGGGAAAGATAGACAACTACAAGATCATGATAGCCCAGTATACCAAGCGCATCCCTGTGCTGACAGACGGCAGGGACTTCGAGATGTGGCAATATACAGGTAAGGGAAAACTGAAAGGCATCAACGGATATGTAGACAAGAGTAGGTTCATGCAAGGGCACAAGTTGCGAGAGATTCGCTTCCGGCACCGATGACATGCCCATTCTTCCGTTTTCAACAGCAAATCAAGAAACATATTACTTAATAAAGCATAACATTATAAGACAATGGCTATTATAAAATGTCCAGAGTGCGGACACCAAATAAGTGACAAAGCACCAACCTGTCCCAGTTGCGGCGTAGAAATTGCAGGAAAAATTGCCAAATGCCCAAAATGTGGAGAAATTTACTTCAACTACCAAAAACTGTGTCCCAACTGCTATGTACCCAACCCCAGGCTGGGAAGTTCTTCCAACACAGAGCAACCTGTAGTACGGCCTGCCGCAACAGTTGTTCCTCCCACTCCTCCCATCGCCTCAGAATCCCTGCGTCCCGTGACCCAGCAACCACCAACAGTGAGACAACCAGAGAAGTCTACCACCCCACCGCCGCCACCTCCAACACAGACTCCGGCACCCACAAAGAAATCGAACCGTTCCATCGTGATTCTCTCGTTCGTCTTTGCAGCTATCGTATGCGGTATCCTATACTATTTCTACGACAATGCCAATAAGAACAAGGAAAAGGAAGCCTATGAATATGCCATACGCAGTTCCAATGCGATGGACCTACAGAGCTATCTCGATATCTACAAGGACGCTCCCCAAGCACACATCGACTCCATCCAGGCGCATCTGTCCCTGCTCAAGCAAGGTGACATGGACTGGACCAATGCCGTTGTCAGTGGTTCCAAGGAGGCGCTACAGGCTTATCTACAGAAATATCCCGACAGTACCCACAAGCAGGAAGCTATCAACAAGATTGACTCCATCGACTGGGCATTTGCCAAGATACAGGACACGGTGGACAGCTATCAAGCATACCTCGATGCACATATAGACGGCTCACACATTGAGGAGGCAGAGAATGCTCTGAAAAAGGTGAAGGGCCGCGACCTGCAGCCAGAGGAAAAAGAGATGGTAAGTGCCATTTTCCGCAAATTCTTCATGGCCATCAACTCGCATGACAGCAATGAGTTGACTGATGCATGCGAGGATGTTCTTTCGTCATTGCTCGGCAAAAGCTCCGCAACAAAAGCAGACGTGGTCACTTTCATGGATAAGCTCTACAAAGACAATGTTGTAAACATGAACTGGTATATCAACAATGACTACCAAATCAAGAAACGAGAAGTGGGCATCAATGAGTACGAGTACCAGGTGCAGTTCTCCGCCCGCCAGGACGTGGAATTCAATGACGGAAGCAAGGCAGAACACCTCTTCAAGATCAACGGCGTCGTTTCTCCCGAAGGAAAGGTGTCCTCCCTCAACATGTCAAAAGTGAATGTAGGAGAATAGGGTCGCCCCTATCACTGTCATCACACCACACACCACGATAGAGAGGCTGCTCATGGCTCCCTCTATCGTTCCCATCTCCATCGCCTTGGCAGTGCCTAAGGCGTGAGAAGAGCAACCGATGGCTATTCCTTTAGCTATCGGTTCTTTTATGCCCAAGAACTTCAGGAACTTCTCCGCAAAGATGTTGCCCAGCACGCCCGTGATGATGATCACCACCACCGAGACAGAGACATGTCCTCCCAACTCCTCCGACACACCGATGCCTATCGCCGTCGTGATGGACTTGGGCAGGAAGGTGACATAGGAAGCATGGTCAAAATGGAAGAGTATCGCCAAGAGCAGTACGGAGCAGAGGCTCGCCAACACCCCCGAGAGGATGCCCAGAAGCACTGCCTTGTAGTTCTTCTTCAACAGTTCCACCTGCTGGTAGAGGGGCACTGCGAGACAAATGGTGGCAGGCGTGAGGAGGTAGCTGATGCAGTTGGCACCCGCACTGTAGGTGGGATAGTCAACGCCCGTTAGGAGCAGGAAGCAGATAACCAGAATGATGGAAATCAGCAAGGGATTCATCAGCGACCAGCCGGTCCTGATCTTCAGGGCGAGACCGATACTGTAGGAAGCCAAGCTCACCATCACGCCAAAGAACACGGAATCTTGGAAAACGGGAATCATTTGCCAGCCTCCTTTCCTCTTCTAATCACAAACTGAGTAAACCAACCCGACACCGCCATCACGATAAACGTGCTCACCACAGTGACAACGACATACTGCAACCAATGGCTGCCGATGGACTGCCAGGAGTCCATCAGTCCCACAGCCGCGGGTATGAACATTACGGGCATGACGGCAATCAGGAAGCCACTCGTCTCGCGGATGTCCTTCACCTTGATCCATTTCATCTCCAGGGCGACGAACAACACAACGATGCCATAGATACTTGCCGGGATGGGTAGGGGCAGGCAATAATGCAAAAGCTCTCCCACGAACGAGAAAGCGATGATGATCAAAAACTGTATGAGGTACTTCATCGTGCAATCTCCTTCACATAAGTCTCTATCATGTCAGCGGTCATCTCCGCGCCCAGGCGTGTGCAGTCGAGACAGATGTCGTAGTCGGCAGCGTCTCCCCATGTCAAGCCCGTATAATACTTGTGGTAAGCCTCACGACAGTCATCGGCGTGCTCCACGAAATCTTTGGCATCGTCCCAGGAGAGTCCTTTTTCCTGCTGGATGTCCACGATGCGGTCATTCTTCTCGCCATGGAGGAAGACAGAGACGAGGTCCTTGCGCTCCCTGAAGATGTAGTTGCCGCAACGGCCGATGATGATGCAGTCCTCGTCGCCTATCATCCCAGCCAACGTGCGGAGCGGTTTTTCATTGAGTTCCTTGCGGTTGTCTCCAAAGGAAGACATCGCAAAGAGCAGTTCGTCCACAGGGCGTTCGTCGAAGAACGCCTCCATCTCTTCCAGTACACCACGCTCGCTTGCCATTTCCAGCAAGTTCCTCCTCGTGTAGAAAGGGATACCATAATGCTCTGCCAGCAGTTTGCCGACATGCACTGCGCCACATCCACATTGGCGCGCAATCGTAATAATCATGCTGTATACCTTTTTAATTAATTACTCTTTTTATCCTTGCTTCCCTTCATGGCAGCCTGATGGCAAACCGCTTTTCCCTTATAGCAAAAAAGCTAAGAAGACATAATCTTCTTAGCTTCTTGTCGGGGCGACAGGATTCGAACCTGCGACCACCTGGTCCCAAACCAGGAGCGCTACCGGGCTGCGCTACACCCCGCTTGCAATACTTTGCGTTTCTCCGCAAAGCCTCATTTCTGATTTGCGGTTGCAAAGGTACTACATTTATTTCGTTCCACAAAATTTTTCTACAACTTTTTTTTGATTTTTCTTCAAAAGAATGGAAAAAGTCGGGACAAAAGCCCCAACTTTACCTATCTCCCAGCGGCGTGTAGTCAAGTTCGCCTAAGATATTCTTGTAGGCAGGACGGATGATGCGGCGACCGTCGAAGTTGAGTTCTTCGATGCGGTGGGCTGTCCATCCCACGATGCGTGCCATAGCGAAGATGGGCGTGTAAATCTCCTGCGGCAAACCTATCATCTCATAGATGAAACCGCTGTAGAAGTCGAGGTTGGCACAAGCTGGCTTCGTGCCGCCGCGATGCTCCATCAGCATCTTGATGCCTTCCTGTTCGATGAGCTTCAGAAACTCATACTCTTCTTCCCTGCCCTTCTCCTTGGCAAGCTCGCCCGCGAGTTTCTTCAACTCCACGGCACGGGGATCGCTCAGCGTATAGACTGCATGACCGATGCCGTAGATCAGTCCGGTCTTGTCGTAAGCCTCCTTGTTGAGCATGCGCTTCAAATAGAGATCCAACTCGTTGATGTTCTTCCAGTCCTTGATAGCCTCTTTCAGGTGGTGGAACATATTGATTACCTTGATATTAGCACCTCCATGCAACGGACCCTTCAAACTGCCGATGCCTGCAGCGATGGAACTATAGGTATCGGTTCTTGATGAAGAGGTGACACGCACGGTGAAGGTGGAGTTGTTACCGCCGCCATGCTCAGCCTGAATGATGAGCAGCAAGTCGAGCATACGGGCATCCAGCTCGGAGTAGTTCTCGTGCTTCATCATGAAGAGGAAGTTCTCGGCGATTCCGAGGTTCTCGCGCGGATGGCGGATATGCAGGCTCCTGCCCTGCACAGAGTGGCGGTAGATGTTGTATGCATAGGCGATAATGGTGGGGAACTTGGCAATCAGCTCAATGCCCTGTCGCATGAGGTTGTCACGGCTGATGTCATCGGGATTGGGGTCGAAGGTGTACATCTCCAGGACGCAACGGGCGAGGATGTTCATTATGTTCGAGCCTTCCAATTCGATGATGTGGGTGATGGTGCGATGGTCGAGGGGCATGTTGTCCACGAGCAACTCACGAAACGCCTGCAGTTCCTCCTTGTCAGGCAACTGACCAGAGAGTAATAGGAACGCCACCTCCTCGAAACCGAATCGCTTCTCCTTCAGCAAGGGACTCACGAGGTCATCCAGCTCATAGCCTCTATAGTAGAGCTTTCCCTCCGTAGGTGTCAGTTTTCCCTCTGCATCGCGTTCGTAGCCCACCACGTTACCGATGTTGGTCAAGCCTACCAGCACACCGGATCCGTCCTCGTTGCGGAGACCGCGCTTCACGTTGAATTTCTTGAACGCCTCCTTGTCTATCTTGCATGAGTTCTTTACCTCATCGCTCAGCTTGTATATCAAATATTCCTTGTTCATAAGCCAATGTATAATTTATAATTTATAATGTATAATGTATACACATAATGCTCATTATACATTATAAATTGTACATTATTAATTACTTCTGTGCTGCAAAGTTCAGGGCACTTCCTGCCTTGAACCATGCTATCTGTGTATCATTGTAGGTGTGCTCCACCTCGAAGCTGTCCTCTGAGCCGTCCTTGTGCTTGAGGGTCACGGTGAGCTTGCTGCCCGGCGCGAAATCTTTCAGACCGGTGAGCGAGATGCGGTCATCCTCCTGCACCTTGTCATAATCGTCCTTGTCGCAGAACGTGAGGGCCAACATGCCCTGCTTCTTCAGGTTGGTCTCATGGATGCGGGCGAAGCTCTTGGAGAGGATTACCTTCACACCAAGGAAGCGAGGCTCCATGGCTGCGTGCTCACGGGATGAGCCCTCGCCGTAGTTGTCCTCTGCCACCACGATACTGCTGATGCCCTGCGCCTTGTAGGCCTTGGCGGCAGTGGAAACCTCCACATACTCGCCAGTGAGCTGGTTCTTCACCTTGTTGCTCTCGCCGTTGAAGGCGTTGACGGCTCCCATGAGGAGGTTGTCGGAGATGTTCTGCAGGTGTCCGCGGAACTTCAGCCAGGGTCCTGCCATAGAGATATGATCGGTGGTACACTTGCCCTCGGTCTTGATGAGCAAAGGCATGTCCACGAAATCGTTGCCGTACCAGGGTGCGAAAGGAGCCAGTTTCTGCAGGCGGTTGCTGTCAGGGGCGATGACCACCTCCACGCCAGCGTTGTCGTCGCTCGGTGCGATGAAGCCCTTGTCCTCCACGGCGAATCCCTTAGGCGGGAAGGTGTCGCCTGTCGGTGCATCGAGCTTCACGCTGTTACCGTCCTTGTCCACCAAGGTATCGGTAGCGGGATTGAAGTCGAGCTTTCCAGCGATGGTCAGTGCCACAGTCAACTCAGGACTGCCGATGAAGGCGTATGTATTGGGGTTGCCGTCGGCACGGCGGCGGAAGTTGCGGTTGAAGGATGTGACGATGGCGTTCTTGCGGGTGTTGTCATCGGTGTGGCGTTTCCACTGTCCGATGCAAGGTCCGCAGGCGTTGGTCATGATCAGGGCACCTATCTTCTTGAAGTCATCGAGGATGCCGTCGCGCTCTGCCGTGTAGCGTATCTGCTCGGAACCGGGGTTGATGATGAGTTGTCCCTTCACCTCGACACCTTTCTCGTATGCCTGACGTGCCACACTGGCGGCGCGGGCGAGGTCTTGGTAAGAGGAGTTGGTGCAACTGCCCACGAGTCCCACCTCCACTGCCATCGGATAGTCGTTGGCTGGTCCCTTCTCCCTCATCTGCGAGATGGGAGTGGCGGCATCGGGAGTGAAAGGACCGTTCAAGTGGGGCTCCACCTTGGAAAGGTCGATTTCCACAATCTGGTCGTAATACTCGGAAGGACTGGCGAGCACCTCGTCATCGGCACGGAGCGCGGCTGCGTTCCTCTGTGCGAGTTCGGCAATCTCCTCGCGCCCTGTCTTGCTGAGATATTCCGCTGCGTTGGCATCGAAGGGGAAGATTGAGCAAGTGGCTCCTAACTCTGCGCCCATATTACAGATGGTTGCCTTACCCGTGGTGGATATGCTGTCGAGACCCTCTCCAAAGTATTCAAGGATGGCATTGGTGCCACCCTTCACGGTGAGGATACCGAGGATTTCGAGGATTACGTCCTTGGGAGTGGCCCAACCGGAGAGCCTGCCTGTGAGATGCACGCCAATGAGACGGGGCATCTTGAGTTCCCAAGGCTGACCGGTGAGCACGTCGACGGCATCTGCGCCGCCCACGCCCACAGCCACCATTCCGAGACCTCCGGCATTGGGAGTATGGGAATCTGTTCCCACCATCATACCGCCCGGGAAGGCGTAATTTTCAAGCACCACCTGGTGGATGATTCCGGCTCCCGGCCCCCAAAAGCCGATGTGGTATTTCTGTGATACGGAACTGAGGAAGTCGTACACCTCCTTGTTGGTCTTGCAAGCCTCGGGCAAGTCCTGCGTGGCTCCCACGTCGGCACGGATCAAGTGGTCGCAATGCACGGATGCGGGCACGGCCACCTTGTCCTTTCCTGCGTTCATAAACTGGAGGAGTGCCATCTGGGCAGTGGCATCCTGCATCGCCACACGGTTGGGACGGAAGTCTACATACTCCACGCCTCTCTTGAATGGGCGCAGTTCCGACGGATTGTAAAGATGTGCGAAAAGAACCTTCTCGGCGTAAGTAAGAGGCCGTTTCACTATAGCCTTAGCTTGGGCTACATTATCCGAATACGAAGCGTAAAAGCTCCTCAGCATTTCAATGTCCAGTATCATCCTATTCACTAATTTAAAATTATTCTGCTTGCAAATATACGAAATATTCTCCAAATCGTAGCAACTTTAATCCATTTTTTATCTTTTTGCTCTACAATTTCGCAGATTTTGATAAATTTGTCGTATATTTATACTCTACAAAAGACAAGCCCGGTTGATGCCGGGCTTGTCTTTTGCAGATGAGTTTCGTAACTACATGGGGATGATTTCGAAAATTTCTACGTTTCCAACTATTTCCGCCTTGACAACCTTCTTCTCCAGTTGCACCTTGGCAAACGAGCCTTCAACGGGTGTACTGGATATCAGTTTCCCTTTGGAGTTGTATTGGTTAAACGTCACCTTCTCACCGGACTTTACCTTCTGCAACAAGATATATCCCTTCACTCCCTTCTCCACGTCGAATGCAAGCGTGCCGTCGCTTGCCAAAGAGGTGCATGGATTCTCGTCGAAGGCATAGTTGGCGGCGGGATTCACGTCGAAAGAGCGGACAGCTATCCAGTTGGTCTTATCAGACTGTAGTTTTCTGAGTCTCACATAACGGGCACTGACCGCTTGGTCACCCTTCCAGTTGATGACATACTGCTTGTTGAGTTCGCCAGTCAAGGCTGTCCAGGTCTTTCCGTCTTCCGAACACTCCAGAATGGCATGGTCGAAATAATCTACGTCATCCACGGAGTTGCGGCCTTGCAATATCCTCACCTCATATACAGGTCTCACACATCCCAAGTCAGCACCCACCCAGTCGCCGGTATGCTGTCCTGTACCTGAGTGGTAATAGGTGGTGGAATCGTTGTCGAACATCAACTTGCCCTGTGTGGTCTTTGCCGTGGCATAGGT
Source organism: Subdoligranulum sp. APC924/74 (assembly GCA_963600595.1). Taxonomy (GTDB): domain Bacteria; phylum Bacteroidota; class Bacteroidia; order Bacteroidales; family Bacteroidaceae; genus Prevotella. The sequence goes on from CAVCCB010000014.1 coordinate 21,956, forward strand.
TCCCACACCTTGATAAAAGGCAGGTACCTTGCCCGTCAACTTCTTGAAGAACCCAGATGCCATGTCATCCATTGCCGTCTGGTAGAAAGGCTGCAACACCATGGTGCCCGACTTATGTGCCTCGTAGGCTGCGAGGTCTTCCTTGTTCATGCGGTTGTTCACATAACCGTCCCAGAAAGCTGCGTCATTTCCAGCATTATACTCCTTGATAAGCTGCATGGTCTTCTCACCACGCTTACCTAATTTTCCGAACTCCGCAAGCCATGGACGGAGTTCCTTGAGCAACAGAGGGTTCTTGCAGTTCGCCTCCATCTCTTCCGGGGTCTTCGCCACCTTCTCAAACTCCTTTTGCATGGCATTGAACTCTGCATCGGTATAGCTGTTTATCTTGAACGGTCGGGTCTCCCATGACTCGATTCGACGATAACCAGTCTCCGTATCGCAGGAGTGCATGGCAAACGTACGGTAGGCATCATGAGCCTCTGGGGTCAAGTCCACAAGTCCTCGTTCCCAGTTGTCAAGGGCATTGTACTGGCCGATGTTCCATGTGTAGTCGGCAACACCATACAGTGCCAGCTTCGAAGCCTCTCCATGCTCCATGGGGTTGCTGACGAGACCGCAGAGGTCTTTGTCTGTGAGCGTGTTATCCAGTCCATAGGTAGGTCCCTGCATGATGATGTGGCGGGCATAGTCGGTCACGGGGAAGTTCCACCAGTAATAGGCAGGACGCTTGATGCGGCTGTTCACCCAGTCGAGAGTCTCCTTGGTGAGGTCGCTGCATACGGCGTCGCCCGTCCAGAACACGTTGATGGAGGGGTCGAGCGTATTGCCAAAGATGGCGAGGGAGCCCGTGGGTTTCGGATTTGCCCATAGTTTGGAATAGTCGGTGGGACACATCACCAATGGGGCCACGTCGCCTTTTGCCTTCACAAATTCCTTGGTGAGCCTGTTGAGCAGCTCCACTTGCTTGGCGGGGTTAGCACCTTCTCCGGAGATGTCATCAAAGAATACGGCGAACGCCCTCACGCCCAGGTCATACATCAAGTTGAACTTATGCACGAGGTTCTGATAGTCTTCCTCGTTCCACTTGATGTCCTGTCCTGGATGGATGGCCCACACGAAGTCCACGCGGTTGCGACGACACGCCTGCACCAGTTCACTGATGTTCTGCGCCTCCTTCTCGGGATAAGGCTGACGCCAGTTGGGACTGCTGTGATAAGGATCGTCCTTGGGACCATAAAGGTAGGCATTCATCTTGTTCTTGCCATAGTAGTCAATCAGCGACAGGCGAACCTGATGCGACCAAGGCTCACCATAAAAGCCCTCGACCACACCTCGCCAAGGCAGGTCGGGATAATCGTTACACTCGGCATAAGGGAGCTTTCCACCCCCGCAAGCAGGACTACAGAGCAACTGTCTGAGGGTCTGGAGCGCATAGTACGCACCTCGCTCGTCATAGCCCGTGATGCTGATGCCCTTTTCATTGACGGTCAGCTTATAGGCACCAGACACAGACTTCACACCTGACTTGGCTGCCTGTTTCACGCCAAAGTCTATTGTCACCTTCACGCCGTTCGTTGCAGAGGAAAGGAACTTCACGTCATCGGCAAACTTTCCTTTCTTGTCTATAACAGACACTCCCTTTGCCAAGTCTATCCACTTGGTCCTGTCTACATTGAGCAGATGGGGAGTGGGATTGAGGACTATTCCCTGGTGGTCTATCTTCTTGCCGGGAATCATGTTCACCTCTTGCGACTCATTGCGTTGCGCATTCAGGTCGAAGCCATTCTCTTGTGCTTGCATGTTGGTGGCGAGAGCCGCCATCACCAATGTTGCGAATAGGGTTTTGCGGGTAATCATTTCGTATATCGTGCCTTTAGTTAATAAATCGTTGCAAAAATACACTATTAATTTGAGAAAACAGAATGTTTCACTCATTTTTTCATGTTTCAATGGCTTAATAAATATATTAAAAAAGCCCGGCGCAATGCCGGGCTTCATTTTATAGGAAAGTAAGTCACCTTAGTCCAACCACTTCACATAGCAGAAGTCCTGACGGTGAGGCAACTTGTCGTTCTTAGGATACATACGAACGGCTGTCTTGAATGTACCAGCGTTCACTGGTTCAATCTCAACCTCGAACGTAAAGTTGTTGCCCTCATGGCCAACAACCTTGAATGGATAAACGCCATGAATCTGTCGGCCATCCTCAGCTTGTTCGTTCAGTACTACAAACTCCAAGCCTACGGCGTCGTTCAAGCCCTGCTCGTCGATAACGTACTGCTTCTTGTACTTCTTGCCAGTCTCTGAACCGTTGGCTGCTTCGTCCATCTTGGAAACTACATGGATGCCGTCCCAACGCTCAGCCACCTGCTCCTTCCAGAGCGCAATCTCCTTGGCAAGTGCATTGCCATTGGCACTCAACTTCTTGAAGCGAGCTGCCTGCTTGTTGTAGAACTTATCATAGTAGTCGTCCAACTGACGCTTCATTGTGTAGTGAGGAGCGATGGTAGCGATAGAGTTCTTCACCACCTGGAGCCACTCTGCGCTGTAGCCTTCCTTGTTCTTGTTGTAGTACATAGGAACAATCTCGTTCTCCAGCATATTGTAGATGGTAGCTGCATCGAGCTGGTCCTGGTAGCCCTGGTTCTGATAGGTGCGCTTCTCGGGAAGTGCCCAACCGGCGCCCTCGCGGTAACCCTCAACCCACCAACCGTCGAGTACGGAGAGGTTGACAACACCATTCATCTCTGCCTTCTCGCCTGATGTACCTGAAGCCTCCAAAGGACGTGTAGGAGTATTCATCCAAATGTCCACGCCGGAAACCAGGCGACGAGCCAATGTCATGTCGTAGTCCTCAAGGAAAATGATCTTTCCGAGGAACTCCGGACGCTGGCTGATTTCGAAAATCTTCTTGATCAAGCCCTGACCAGCACCGTCAGCAGGGTGAGCCTTTCCTGAGAAGAAGAACAATACAGGATGCTCTGGGTCGTTCACAATCTTGGACAAGCGATCCAAGTCGGTGAAAAGCAAGTGAGCGCGCTTGTATGTTGCGAAACGACGGCAGAAGCCAATCATCAGGGCATTGGGGTTGATGCGCTCCAAGAGAGAAACCACACGAGCCGGGTCACCCTGGTTCTTCAACCACGTCTCTGTGAACTTCTCGCGGATATAAGCCACGAGCTTCTTCTTCAATGCCATACGAGTGTTCCAAACCTCCTTGTCTGAAACATTATAGATAGCGTGCCAGATATCCTCGTTGCTCTGGTCATTGATAAAGTTCTTGTCAAAGTACTTGTCATAAACCTCGCGCCATTCTGTAGCAGTCCATGTTGGGAAGTGAACACCGTTGGTCACATAGCCCACATGGTTCTCCTCTGGGAAGTAACCCTTCCAAATGTTAGAGAACATCTGCTGGCTCACCCAACCGTGGAGCTTACTTACACCGTTCACCTCCTGGCAGGTGTTGCAAGCGAAGGTAGAGAGGCAGAAACGCTCGCCATGGTCGTCGGCGTTCTCGCGACCCATGCCGATGAACTCGTCCCAAGAGATGCCAAGACGCTGTGGGTAGCCGCCCATATACTTGCCGAAGAGAGCCTCGTCGAAGTAATCGTGACCAGCTGGAACTGGAGTGTGAACGGTATAAAGAGAAGAGGCACGAACCAACTCAAGAGCCTGGTTGAAGCTCAATCCGTCCTCCTCGATATAGTCGCAAAGGCGCTGCAAGTTGCAAAGGGCAGCATGACCCTCGTTGCAGTGATAGATATCCTTCTTGATACCCAACTTCTTCAAAGTCAACATACCTCCGATACCGAGCAAAATCTCCTGCTTCAAACGGTTCTCCCAGTCACCACCATAGAGAGAGTGAGTGATAGGCTTGTCGTACTCAGAGTTCATGTCATTGTCAGTATCAAGGAGATACAGCTTAATACGCCCCACGTTTACCTGCCATACATAAGCATGTACCATGTAGTTGGTGTAAGGCACGTCCACAACCATCGGGTTGCCGTTCTCGTCAAGTACACGCTCAATGGGCAGGGAGTTAAAGTTCTGGGCATCGTAGTTGGCAATCTGCTGACCGTCCATGCTCAGAGACTGCTTGAAGTAACCAAAGCGATAGAGGAAACCTACGGCGCAGAGATTCACGTTGCTGTCAGAAGCCTCCTTCAGATAATCGCCGGCAAGCATACCAAGACCACCGGAGTAGATTTTCAGAACCTGGTTCAAACCATACTCCATGCAGAAGTAAGCTACAGATGGACGCTTGGCATCAGGCTCCACGTCCATGTATTCACGGAACATCTTATAGACTTTCTTCACCCTTGCCATGGTGTCCTTCTCCTTGACAATGGCCTCTTTGCGGTCATAGCTCAAGTGCTCCAGGAGCAAAACAGGATTGGCATTGCACTTTTCGTACAAGTCAGAGTCAAGGCTCTTGAACAAACGGCGGCCCTCGTAATTCCAGGCCCACCACATGTTGTGAGCAATCTCGTCCAAGCACTTCAATTCCTCAGGAAGGCTTGACTTTACAGTTGTCTCCTTCCATTGAGGAGCGTTGGCATAATCTGCTTTAATTTTCATTGTGATTCGATTTATATTAAAGTTCTTACCTTTTATTCTTTTGTTTCATTCACTCTTTCTTCTGCCTTTCTCAAAGCGAAGTCATAAGCATCATAGTAGTACTCTATGAAATGGCTCCACAGTGCTTTCTTCGACAACTTGTCGGCGTTAGAACGACATTTCTTCACCTGTGCATCGGTGAAACCTGAGTATTTTGCCACAGTGTCTTTGATGGCATCTGCCACCTCGGAATAGTTGTAGTCAGTGCGATGGATCACCTTCACGCCATCCTCTATCTCACTGTAACCACCCTTCTCGGTATTCGCCCAAAGTCCGAAGCCAGCCAGGTCTGTCGTGATACATGGCACCTTGAACGCCACTGCCTCCAGTGGAGTATAGCCCCAAGGCTCATAGTAAGACGGATAGATGCACAGGTCATTACCCAATACCACATCATAGTAGGTCTTGTTGATGATACCGTCATCCCCTGTCAGGTAGCAGGGAAGGAAGATAAGCTTTACCTTGTCCTCCTTGCTATTGTGCATGTTGTAATACTTCAGCATGCCAAGCACATTGTCATGACTCATGTTGTGCAGCCAATGGGTAATGGCTGGCACCTCCAGTGGCGTATCAAACTTTTCACCGCTGTTCAAGCGATCCAAGAGATCCTGACGAGGCTCCCCTACCCAACCGGGCACATCAATGAAAGCCAATACATTCTTCTTCAAGTTACCATCGCGCAAAAGTCTGTTCATCGATTCAATATAGACATCGATTCCCTTGTTGCGGAACTCATAGCGTCCGCTGGTGGAAACAATCAAGGTATCATCCCCCAAATCTGTACCCATCAAGGCATTGGCAACATCGAGCAGACGTTTGCGGGCTTCCTTGCGCTTCTTATTGAATGTGGCAGTCTTGGGCACGAAACTATTGTCGAATCCATTTGGCAAAACGAAGTCCACCGGCTTATCGAGCAACTCCTTACACTCATTGGCAGTGATGTCACTCACAGTGGTGAAACAGTCCACATACAGAGCAGTCTGTTTCTCTATGGAGTGTTTGCTCTGCATATTCAACTCACCGGCCATCTGGTCGCCATTGTAAGCGAAAAGATAGTCATAGAGGGGTTTGTTATTACCAGCGATACTACGACCGATGCTTGTGGCATGGGTGGTGAATACCGTGGCTATCTCAGGTACATGCCTGTTGATGTAAAGCAATCCAAGCCCCGTCATCCATTCATTGCCGTGATAGATGACCTTCTTGCCTTTTCCTACCACATGCTTATAGAAACTCTCCACAACCAAAGCTGCTGCATAAGAGAACATGGATGCCTCGTCATAGTCGCCATATGCATGCAGACTGTCAACCTTGTAATCTTCCCATAACTGGCCGTATATCTTGTCCTTTTGTGTATAATAAGGAGAAAAGTCAACCAAAACGGAAACTGGTTCGCCAGGGATGTCCCAACGGCCCACTTTCACTTTCAAACCCTCCTTGAGAGCTTCTGTTTGCCACTCCGCATATAGCGTTTTGTCCTCGGAGAAATAAGGATTAACCT
>CAVCCB010000015.1:0-27442 GCA_963600595.1 Subdoligranulum sp. APC924/74
TTGGAGCAGAAGAACAAGCTCATTCGTGAGCAAGAGGCTTTGCTCGATGGCAAGTATGGAAATATTGAAATAAGGAAATAAGGGTCATTGCTGACCCTTATTCCTTTACATACAGCTTGAAGCCCTTGACGCTTCCCGGTGCGCCCTGCTCTGCCCGGGGCAGGTATTCGAGGGCGGTGACGGTCACTTCCCTGCCCATGTCGACGATGCCGAGATGGGGGAAGGAGGCGCCCTTCTCCGTCTGCCAGTAGGTGCTCTCCTGCAGGTCGAACATCTTGTCGAGCGTGGAGTTGCCCTTCTCGCTGTCAGCGTAGTAGGCTTGCCAGTTGGTGCGGTCGATGCGGTTGCCGCCGGCATCCTGGAGGTATACCTCGGCGATGGCAGTCTGACTGTCGCCGTCGTGGCTGCTCTCGCATTCGATGGCGAAGTATCTGCCCTTCACGGGCTGTGCCAACTTCAGCGTCTGCCATCCGTTGCCTGCCCGGAACTCGCCCTGCAGGGCGGGGGTGACGGAGTTCAGGTCCATGCGGTTGCCCGGCTCGTTGTGCTTGTTGCTCTTCTCCAGGTGCAGCTTGTCCAGCTCGGGATGGTCCTGGCAGAAGGCGGCGGCTGCTCCGTGGGGACCCACTACGTCGAGGACGATGACCTCGTTCTTGCCCTTCTTCAGCCAGCAGCCGGGCAGATAGAGCGTCTGCTGCGGACCGATGTGCCAGAATCTGCCGAGGGCGTGGCCGTTGACATAGACCTGACCCTTGCCGAAGGCTTCCATGTTGAGGAAGGTGTCGCCCACCTTGCCGAGGGTGAAGTAGCCGCGGTAATAGCCAGCCTTGCTGTCGGTGCCGCGCATCTTGGTGGTCTGCATACCGAACACCTCCTGGGCGATCGCATAATCGTCCTTGACGGTGCTGTTCGTCCAAAGGGTGGGAGTGAGGCTGATGTCGCAGTTCTCCTTCTGCGAGGAGATGGTCACATTGCCGATGATGCCCTTGTAGTCCTTGATGGCCCTGCCGAAGTTGATGCGTCCCATGCCTTCCACCACGATGGTGAGATTGGCACCCTGGGGCATGGCAGGCAGTTCGAGCGACTTCTCGTTCTTCACACGGTCAATCTTGCCCACATACTTGCCGTTTACGTATACCTGGGCGAAGTCGTGGAAATCGCCCGTGAGGGTGGACGCCGATTCAATGGCGGGAACCTGGGTCTCGTAAATCATCGTTCCCCATCCCATGTCCATGTCTTCGAACGTCAGGGGAGCGTTGCTTTCCTTCGGGTCGCCGGCGCCATAGTATAAAGGCCTGTATTCCGTCAGCTTGAATTCGGGCACGGAGATGAGGGGCATCGGAGCCTTGGGCACGGCGGGCAACTTCTTGCCGCCGTTGTATTTCGCCATCATCTTCTGCAGCTCATAGAACTTGGGCGTGGGCTGTCCCCATTCGTTGATGGGCGCGTCGTAGTCATAGCTCGTCACGTCGGGCTGGAAACCGGGGGAGTTGGCTCCTGCCCAGTGGCCGAAGCTCGTGCCGCCGTGGGTCATGTAGAGCGAGAAGCTGATGCCCTTGGAGAGCATCTCGTCCATGCCCTCCACCATGTCCTTGGCGGGGCGGGTCTCGTGTCTTGCCCCCCACTTGTCGAACCAGCCGCTCCAGAACTCGGAGCACATCTTGGGGGCATTGGGGCGCACCTCGCCCAGCCGCTTGAACTGTTCGTCGATGTTGGCTCCCGTGCCGAAGTTCATCGTCCAGGTGAGGCCGTCGAGCCCGTTGTCGAGGAAGTTGCTGGACCAGTCGCACTGGAAGAGGCTCACCTTGTCGAAGCCGCTCTTCCTCACGATGTCGCGGATGGCGCCCACGTAAGCCTTGTCCTTGCCGTAGGAGCCATACTCGTTCTCCACCTGCACCATGATGATGGGCCCGCCGTTCTGGACGGTGAGCGGAGCGAGCTGCCTGCCCACTTCCTTCTCGAAGATTTCCACGCGCTGCATGAAGTAGGGATCCTGCTCGCGCAGACGGATGTCCTTCTTCTTCAGGAGCCACCAGGGCAGACCGCCCATCTCCCACTCGGCGCAGACGTAGGGACCGGGGCGCACGATGACATACATGCCATGCTTCTGGCAGAGGCGGCAGAAGGCAGCCACGTCGTTGTTGCCGGTGAAGTCGAACTCGCCCTCCCGCTGCTCGTGGATGTTCCAGAATACATAGAGGCAGACTGTGTTCATGCCCAGCGACTTGCACATCCTGATGCGGTGCTCCCAGTAGGCTCGGGGGATGCGGGGATAGTGCAGCTCCGCCGCCTTCACCACGAAGGGCTTGCCGTTCAGGAGGAAGGTCTTGTCGCCTGTGGTGAACGTGCCGCCCTTCTGCGCCGCCATCGCCTGCGCGGGTGCCAGTGCCAGGAGCGAGGCGAAGGCAAGGGTCTTGATGGATGTTGATATTTTCATATTCCGTTGGTTTTTTCGTTATTTCTCTACAAAGGTGGTGATGCTGCGGGGGATGAGGGTGGTGTTGCCGTCAGTCTCTCCCACCGGGGCGAGGCTCTCTGCCGAGATGTCGCTCGTGCGGTAGAGCTGCCATTGCTTGGCGGAAGGCTCGTCGGTCTTGAAGCTGACGGGCTTCATCTCCTCGGAGTAGTTGATGGCGACGATGACCCATTTGCCGTCGGCGTTCCTGTATGCCGAGCACATCACTCCCGTGGGGTCGTTGTATCCTTCCTCCACGGGCTTGCCGTCGGGGGAGAGGGTGGAGATGTCGTAGCGCTGTGCGCCGGGGCGCACGAAGCGGCTGTAGTTGCCCAGAGCCCACATCAGCTTGGAGTCCACAGCCCATCCGCTCTTCCAGTTGTCCTGGCTGTAGATGCGCACCAGTCCGTCGCGGTAGTTGCCTCCTGCTGCTCTCCACCAGCTCCAGCTCTCGGCGTTGGCATATACCAGGTCGTGGTGGATGACGCGAGCCACATAGAGGGCTGTCAGCATCGAGTGGTCGTAGGGTGTTCCGCCGCCTATCTCCTTGTCGTTGCCCATGATGCAGATTTCCGTCTGCCAGAACTTCACGTCCTGTGCCTTGCAGGCTTCGCGCAGCTTCATCCTCATCTCCCTCATGAAGGGCACGGGGGTGTTGGTCCAGTAGCTGTGGCCGCCGATGAGCCGTGGCAGCTGCTTCACGTTGCCGAGATAGGTCTTGGTGCTGTCCTTGGTGAAGAACGCCTTGATCTCGTTGCCGCGTTGCCAGCCTGCCTCGTGGGTGCCTGTCATGCAGCGGTAGTCGCTCGCCTCGTTGATGAGTATCTCGGTGGAGAGCCTGTTCTTCACCAGTGCCTTGCTCACCTCCCTTGCCACATGCGCCACCTCGCGGTTGGTGGCAGGACTGCCCTCCTGTTTCGGGCCGAGCCAGTTCCAGTGGCCGTCGGGCTCGTTGTTGGGACTGATGTAGTCGATGTGCACGCCGTCGTGCTCCTCGATGCCCTTGAGCGACTTGGCGATGAACTCGCCGAACTTGCCGTAGCAGTTGTCCTTCAGGTTGATGGTGCCGCCCCGGCCGGTATTGGTGGCGAGTCCGTTCTTGGTGAAGTGTACGGGTGCCGAGTTGCAGAACGCCAGGATATAGGGCACTCCTCTCTGTTTTGCCAGTTTCAGGAAGTTGCGCTGCCCGGCTTGCTTGCTCCAGTCGTAGGTGCCGTCGGCGTTGAGGAAGCACTGTGTGCGCGTGGCGTATTGTATCTGTGCGCTGTCGCCCTGCTCCTCGCTGCCTGCCCCGAGGTTGAATCGCCAGATGGAGAGTCCGATGCCCTTGGGCTTGCCCTGGCTGTCGTTCTCGGTGCTGAAGAGCCAGTCGGCTATCTGCTTTTGCTGTTCCTCGGGCCAGAGCCCGAGGAATTGCATGCTCCAGGCGTCACTCGCCCCGAAGTGCCGGATGTGCTGCTCGGGAGAGTGGGTGAGGATGGTGTATTGCGTGGCATGACTGTCGGCAAGTGCCATCCCGCTGCTCGCGAGCATCAGGGCGAGTGCCCCGAATGTTGTGGTTATCTTTCTCATAGTTGCAGTATTATGGGTGGATAAAATCTTACTGGTACCCCTCGTTCTGGGTGATGCTTCCGTTGCTCATGGTGATCTCCGAGTTGGGGATGGCATAGAGCAGGTCGCGGGGTGCCTGGAAGCTGATGCCCTCGTTGCTGTTCTCCTGCTGGTTGGTGGTCTCGTAGGGGTCGGTGCTTTCCTCTGTGTTGTACTTCACGAAGGTGCCGTTGGGCCCGAAGAGATGTTCCATCATCGTCTTGCCGTCATCCATCTTCCAGCGGCGGATGTCGTCGAGGCGGGTTCCCTCAAGGGCGAGCTCCAGGCGGCGCTCCGTGCGGATGGCGTCGCGGAGGGTGGTGCCAGTGGAGGTGACATCGGCGAGATGCACTCTGCTGCGCACCTGGTTCAGTGCCCACTGTGCCTCGCTGTCCTTGCCGAGGGAGTTCTCCACCTCAGCATACATCAGCAACACCTCTGCATAGCGCATCAGACGGATGTTCAGTGGGTTGTGGGCTGCATCATAGGGACTGGGACGCTTGTCCACGGGGATGTAGAGCTTCATGTTGCATCTGCCCGACTTGTGCTTGGAGGCTGAGATGACATAGGGATTGTCCTCGGTCCAGGTGGGGTCGCCGGGCACGTCGGTCTGTCCGTCGTGGAGGATGGTGTAGCGCAGGCGTACCTGGTCGCCGGCGTTCTTGAAGGCATTCTCCAGGTCGCTGGTGGGGAGTCCCCATGACCATCCTGAGTCATCGCGGGAGCCTACCACCACGGAGTAACGCTCGCCGAGGGCATACTGGGTGTCATCGCTGCACTGTATCTCGAAGATGCTCTCCTCGCCGTTGTCATAGTCCATGTTCCACACCTTGCTGAAATCGTCCATCAGCTGGTACTCGGGCGATCCGCTGGCGTAAGAGCCGCGGCAGCAGAGGTCCTGGAGCAGGGGCTCAGCCTTGTCGTATTTCTCCTGGTAGAGATACACCTTGGCGAGGTATGCCTTGGCTGCACCGCTGGTGGCGCGTCCCAGGTCGCTCTCGCCATACTCTGCCTTCTTGGGCAGGTCGGCGACGGCTTCTTGCAGGTCTTTCTCTATCTGGGCGTAGGTGCTGTCCTTGGAGGAGCGGGTGATGCCCTGCACCTCGCTCGGCATCTTCAGATCGAGTACCATGGGCAGACCGCCGAAGTTCTTCACCAGGTCGAAGTAGTAGAAGGCGCGGAGGAACTTAGCCTCTGCCACGAGCCGCTTCTGCAGTTTCTCGTCGGTGAAGGTCACCTCGGGAATCTTGCTGATGGCGATGTTGCACTGGGTGATGCCCTTGTAGCGGTACTGCCAGAAGTTCTGGCAGCCGTTGCCCAGGTCGATGGTGTTGCCGGTGAACTGGGCGGCGTGGCGGTAGTCGCCGGGGTCCTGGGTGGTGTTGCCCATCCAACAGTCGTCGGTGGTCATGTTGCACATGTTGTAGAACTTGTATATCTGCCACCAGTCGCGTCCGTCGAGGTAGTTGTAGCAACCGGTGATGTGCTTCTCGCACTCTTCCTCCGTGGAGAAGTAGTTGGTCATGTCTTGCTGGCCACGGATGGGCTCCTCAAGGAAGTCGGAGCAGGATGTCATGCCCATTGTCAAGGCGGTGGCAAGGGTCAATCCTAATATATATTTCTTCATGATCATTTTCTGTTTTGTATATTAATAATGTATATGTCCTGTTGTCTCATCTGCTTTTTTAGAAGCTCATGTTGACTCCGAAGAGGAAGGTACGTGGGTTGGGATAACCGTTGTAGTCGATACCTGCCTCAGTCACGCTGCTGCCCATGGATGCCGTCTCTGGGTCGGCTCCCGAGTAGCCTGTGATGGTGAAGGGGTTCTGGGCTGAGAAGGAGAGGCGCAGGCTGAGCTTGTTGTTGAACCAGTGCTTGGGCAGGGTGTAGCCCACCTGGAGCAGCTTGCAGCGGAAGTAGGAGCCGTCCTCCACGAAGAAGTCTGATACTCGCTTGTAGTTCATGTTGGCGTCGTTCACGGAGAGGCGTGGGAACTCTGCGCCGGTGTTGTCGGTGCGCCAGGTCTTGTTGTAGGTGCCTGCATACACGTTCTGTCCGTCGGTTCCGGCATAGCGTCCCTTGTTGAGGTTGTAGATGTCGTTGCCGAAGGTGCCGTAGAAGTTGGCCACGAAGTCGATGCCCTTCCAGGCGGCGTTGAGATTCAGACCCACCATGAGGTCGGGGAACGGGTTGCCGATGTTCACCTTGTCGTTGGAGTCGATGACGCCGTCGTTGTTCACGTCGACGAAGCGCAGGTCACCGGGCTGTGCGTTGGGCTGCAGAGCGGTGCCGTGCTCGTTGGTGTAGCTTTTCACCTCTGTCTCGTTCTGGAAGATGCCGGCTGTCTTGTAGCCGTAGAACTGGCTCAAGGATTCGCCCTCGGCATTGCGGATGATCCAGTCGCCGCTGAAGCTGCCTGTCCAGATGTAGTCGCCGTTGAGCTTGATTGCCTTGTTCTTCACCTGCGAGAGGTTCAGGCCGATGCCGTAGGTGAAGTCGCTGATGTGGTCGTTCCAGCTGATGCCGAGCTCCCATCCTGTTGCCTTCATCTTGCCCACGTTCTCCCACATCTGTCCGTTCCACATGGGGTAACCCAGGATGAGGAGGTTGTCCTTCTTCATCAGCATGTCGTGGGAGGTCTTTTCGAAGTAGTCGGCGGTGATCTTCAGACGGCTCTGGAGTAGGGCGAGGTCGAGACCTACGTTCCAGTCTTCCACTGTCTCCCACTTCAGGTTGGAGTTGCCGATGCCGCTCACCTCTGAGCCTACCACGCGGTTCTCGCCCGTACCGAACACATAGCTGCTGGTGCCGATGGAGCTGAGATAGGCGGAGTTGTCGATGTTCTGGTTACCTACCTTACCCCAGCCGGCGCGGATCTTGATGTCGTCGAAGATCTTCTGGTTCTTCATGAACTCCTCGCCTGTGAGTCGGTAGGCGGCTGACACGGAGGGGAAGGTTGCCCACTTGTTGTCGGTGGAGAACTTGGAGGAGCCGTCCACACGGATGGAGGCGGTGAGGTAGTATTTCTCTGCGTAGTTGTACATCACACGGCCCAGGTAGGAAATCAGCGAGGTGAAGCTGTCGGTGCCCGTTGCCGCGGGGTTCTTGGTGCCCGAGCTGGGGTAGCGGAGACTCTCGTCGTTGTTGGGGATGCTCTCCGAGTATGCCTGTGCCCAGTAGTCCTGGAAGCGCTCCATGGTGTAACCAGCCATCACGTTGAGGTTGTGCTTCTTGTTGAGGGTGGTCATGTAGTTCACGGTGTTGGTCCAGTTCCAGTCCACCCAGTTCTCCATCTTTCGTGTGGCATTGTTGTTCTCGTTCTGCTCCAGGTTGTCGATGAAGAAGTTGACGTTGAACGTGTCTGTCTTCCTGAAGCGGGCGTTCAGACCGAAGGCGGTCTTGACGGTGAGGCCCTTGATGGGGGTGAGGCTGATGAATGGGGTGGCGAGCAAACCATACTCGTCGGCACCTGAGTCCATGCGTGCCATACTTGCCACGGGGTTATACTCCTGGTTGTTGTTGGAGCGGGCGTAGTTGCTGTAGGGGTTGCTGGTCCATTCGCTCTGGTCTCTCATCACGGGTGTGGTGGGGTCCATCGCCATGATGGCGCCCATCAGGCTCGGTGTGTCGTCCCACTGCTCATAGCGGGGAGTGAAGTCGATGCCTGCCTTGACAATCTTGTTGAAGTTGTACTCGGTGGAGAAGCGGGCGGAGAGTTTCTGCCACTGGCCCACCTTGTACTGGGAATCCTGCTTGTAGTAGCCGATGCTGCCGGAGTAGATGAGCTTGTCGGTGCCGCCGGAGAAGTTGAGGTCGTAGTTCTGCTGCACTGCCACGTCGTTGATACACTGCTTCCACCAGTCGGTGTAGGTGTCGGTGCTGCCCTTGAAAGGAGACACATTGCCGTCGTTGGTGTAGCGGGCGTCAAACACCTGCTTGTATTCCTGCGAATCAGCCATGTTCTGCTTCTTCAAGGTCTGCAGACCCACGGTGGCTGTCACATTGAACTTGGCATCGCCCTTCTTGCCCTTCTTGGTGGTGATAAGAATCACACCGTTGGAGGCTCGTGTACCGTAGATAGCCGATGCAGAGGCGTCCTTCAACACCTGCATGCTCTCGATGTCGTTCTGGTTGAGGAAGTTGATGCTGGTTCCCACGGGCATTCCGTCCACCACATAGAGCGGGTCGGAACCGTTCACTGTGGTGACACCGCGGATGATGACGCGGGGAGAGGAACCGGGACTGCCGGCACTGCTGATCTGCACACCGTTCACCTGTCCCTGGAGGGCGTTCATCACGTTGCCCGTGGAGAGTTTCTCCAGCTTGTCGCCCTTGATGGCGGAGATGGAGCTGGTGAGGTCGCCTTTCTTCACCTGGCCGTAACCGATCACCACCACCTCGTTGAGGTCGTTGGCATCGTCCTTCATCACGATGTTGATGTGGGAGCGGTTGCCGATCTTGATTTCCTGGTTCGCCATGCCCACGTATGAGATGACGAGGGTGGCGTTCTTGTCGACGTCGATGGTGTAGTTGCCGTCCAGGTCGGTCACTGCACCCTTGCTGGAACCTTTCACCTTGACATAGGCTCCGATGATGGGTTCGTTGTTGCCATCTGTTACTGTGCCGGTTACCTTCATGCTCTGGGCGTTTGCGCTGAGGGCGAGGGTGGCGGCAATGGCTGCTAAGATATATTTCTTGTTCATGTCGTTTGTCTTTTAAATGATTTCCTGTTGGTTGTTAGTTGGCTTGCACCAGGATGATGCGGGAGCGCAAGAGGGCGTAGTCGAACTCGAAGAGGTACTTGCCGGATGTCACCACCTTTACCTTGTTCATGTTGTCGCCGCCGTTCTTCTTGTTGGCTTCGTTGTTCTCTGAACCGTCGAAGCGCCAGTAGGGCTCGGGCCACCATCCCCACCAGTGGGTCTGGCTGATGGTAAACTGTATCTCGGTGCCTGCCGTGAGGTCCATCTCGCGGTAGAGGCGGTAGGGGTTGCTGGCATCCTGGTTCAGGATGAAGGCGTCGCTGTTCTGGTTGGTGGTCCAGTCGGCTGCGCCGGGGAGTCCCACTCCTGCCAGACAGATCTGGGCGGGCTGTGCACCGGAGCCGTCGTTGAAGTCGATGGTGGTGGTGCCGTCGAGGGTCATCTTCTCGGTGGTTGGTGTGTAGCGGTGTACGTCATACTCGCCGCTGACGGTGTTGAAGGTGATCTCGTAGTAGCCCACCTCGTCGAGTACGATCTCCTGTGCCTCGCTGGGGTTGCTGGTCAGCAGTCCTGTGTTTGCGTCCACGCCGAAGCAGATGGGGTTGAAGTCGGTCATCTGAGGGATGAAGCGGACGCCGGTGCCTGCTTTCTGGTTGTAGTAGCGGGCGGTGTACTGGTATTCTCCCGTATGCTCGATGAGCATCGGCACACCGTAGAGGTCGCTGGTCAGCTCGGCTGCCGTGGACACGTCGGCGAGGTACATCTTCTCGAAGTCGGGAAGGTCGCTCACGTTGACGGTGCTGGTGGCGGATGCCATGTTGTTCATGCCGTCATACACCCGCAGGGTCATCAGATAGGAGGCTTCCTCGGCGGGCACGTCATACTGCTTGGTCAACTTGTAGGTGGCTTCGCCGCTGAGGGCGATGGAGTCCTTGATGTCGAGACCGGGGATGTCTACCACGATGCTCTGCAACTTCTTGTTGTCGGAGACTGTCGCGTTGACGGTCAGCTTGGGGTTCTGGAGCAGGACGGTCAGCTCCGAGGAGGGTGCCGAGGTGAACACGGGGAGGGAGAAGTCGCCGTCGCCCTTCACGGTGATGCTGGCGGTGGAGGTGTGGCCCACCACGTCCTCTACGGTAATCTCAAGGGGGTAGCTGGTGTCGTCGTTCCAGTCGGCAGCGGGGGTGTAGGCGTAGTTGAGGCTGTACTCGTGCACCAGGCTGTCCTTGTAGATGGCGAGCAGGTCGATGGTCTTGTCGAGGAGCATGCCCTCGTTCTTCAGTCGGATCGACTTGATGCCGTCGGCGTCGCTTACCTTGCCTTGGATGTTGAAACTTGTTCCGGGCTCCGCATGAATCACGTCGCCTGACAATGAAATCGTTGGTGACTGACCGTCCACTGCGGAATAGTCGTTGTCGCTGCTGCTGCATGACTGGAGTGTGAGTCCTGCCATGGAGGCGATAGCCCAACAGAGTGCTAATCTTTGATAAAATGGTTTAGTCGTCATAAGACAGTTTGCTTTAGTTATTTAATTGATTGTATTGTTTCTTCTCTTTTTAATTGTTAGTTCTTTAACTGTACCTTTTGTTTCCTTACTCACTTTCTTTTGCCTTATCGGATGTTCGCATACCTACATATTCTATTATATGTTTTGAAGATTTAGAGTGGTTTCTGTGTCTGTGTGGCTTCATCTCTGAACCCGCTGCAAATTTAGGGATTTATTATCAAATCATGGGGATAGAAATCGTGCAGATAGGGGTAACAAAACGTTCAATGCACGATTTCTGCCCCTGTTTTGCCCCATTTCTGCCTCTCTTCCTCCCTCTTTCCCCGCCTTTTCCCACAGAAAATCACCCAAACGCTTGGACGTTTCAAAAATAATGCTTACTTTTGTCGGAACATTTAATAACTCTACCTATCGGTATGTAAATCTATGACAAAGACCTCTTCGATGATTATGTGGATTCAGGGGAGCATCCTCTTTCTTCTTTCGCTCTTTGCGCTGAGGGCGGAGGCGGGGCCCTATACTGTCAGCTCTTTGGGGCTGGAGCAGGGACTGTCGTGCAACTATGTCGTCGACATGGCGCAAGACAAGAACGGGTTCCTGTGGTTCGCCACCGAGGAGGGACTCAACCGCTTCGACGGCGAACGGTTCTTCAACTACTACAAGAGCCGCAACACACAGAGCATCTCAAGCAGCGAGCTGAACTGCGTACTCGACGACCCGCGGCATCCCTGGCTATGGATAGGCACCAAGAACGACGGTCTCAACCGCCTCGACTACGATTCCGACACCTTCCTCTGCTACCGGCACGACCCCAACGACAAGAACAGCATCTCCACCAACGACATCACCCATATCGCTCCCGCTGCCAATGGCAACATCTGGATCACGACCTATTGGAAGGGCGTGGAGTATCTCGATACCCAAAAGGGCACCTTCACGCATTATAATAAGGAGAACGTGAAGGGAATGCCCGATAACCAGCTCTGGTGTGTCACCGACATGGGCAACGGCATCGTCATGGCGGGTCATGTGAGGGCGGGAATGAGCATCATCGACACCCATAACCGCGTGGCACGCAACTACCGTCACGATGCCCACAACCCGAATTCCATCTCCGACAACGAGGTGGAGTGCATCTACAAGGACCGGAACGGCACCGTATGGATAGGTACGGCAAAGGGACTCGACATCTTCGACCAGGTAAACCAACGGTTCATCCATGTGGCGGAGAACGAGTTGAAGGGATTTCGCATCTACGACATCCAACAGCTCTCCGACGGCAATATCTGGGTGTCGACGGAGTCGAAGGGTGTCGCCGTGGTCAACCTGAACAGAAAGCCCTTCGATGCCAGCCACCACTATCCTTGCACCTTCTTGCAGGAAGGTGACACGGAATACAACCTGGAAGGCAACAGCGTGAGGTGCCTCTTGGAAGACAAGTATCATAATGTATGGGCAGGACTCTACGGCAACGGCATCAACTTCCTGACGCAAAGCCGTCCGCTCTTCGAGACCATCACCTACGGCAACCCATCCCAGCAGAACCGGCTCACGGAACGGTCGGTCATGGCACTCGCCTTCGACAGGGACGGCAAACTGTGGGTGGGCACCGACGGCAACGGTGTCAATGTGTTCTCGTCCCGGAAGGAACGCATCGCCACTTACCCCACAGAGATGGGCAGGTATGTGATTGCAGCCTGTTGCGACAGCAAGGGCAACCTGTGGCTCGGCTCCTTCGACAAGGGCGGTTATGTGAAATCGCCCTCGGGCGGCTTCTCCCGGCTGCCCCTGGAGGCTTCTGACGTGAGGTGCTTCTATGAGGACAGGCACGGCAGGATGTGGGTGGGCACCAGCATGGGCATCTACGTCATGGACACCGCTACCATGAAAGTGGTGAAGAGATACCGGGTGGGCAACAACCTGGTGAGGGCTATCACGCAAGACGGCAACGGCAGGATATGGGTGGGATATTACGGCTATGGCATCGATGTGTTCGATGCCGGCATGAAATTGGTAAAACACCTTGTTGCGTCTTCGTCGGGTACGCACGCCCTGCCATCCAATATCGTCAACCACCTCTTCTTCGACAGCCAGCGGCGCGTATGGGCAGCCACCAACGAGGGTGCCGTCTGCTTCAGCGGCGGCAACATCGCCTCCGCCAAGACCTATGCCATGGAAGAGGGACTCTACAACGCCCACGTCAGGGCATTCGCAGAAGACGGGAAGCACAACATTTGGATGAGTACCAACCGCGGCATCAGCTGCCTCACCACGGAAGGACGCATCCTGAACTTCGGCAACAAGGACAATGTGCCGCAGGCGAACTTCAACGATGCCTGTGTGACGCAGGCTAAAGGGGGCTGGGTCTATTTCGGCTCCTCCCAGGGACTCTGTTATTTCAACCCCTCCCAAGTGCTCCGCCGCCATCAGGCTCCCAGGGTGTTCATCACCTCCCTCACCCTCATCTCCTCTCTCGAAGGCAACGACAGCATCGTCAACCTCACGAATAAGAAGCGTATCTCGTTGGCTTATAATGAGAATACCTTCTCCCTGTCCTTCAACGTTCAGAACTATGCCTTGGAGAGATATGTGGAGTACAGCTATCTCTTGCAGGGAATGCAGGAAGACTGGATCACGACGAAGGACGGCATCATCACCCTGCGCGACATCCCAGCCGGCAACTACAAGCTGCAGGTGAGGAGCAGGATGCACAACCAACCCTGGTCGGAAGAGATTGCGGAGCTGGACATCACCATCCGTCCGCCCTTCTGGATGTCATGGTGGGCGAAGTGCATCTACCTGTTGGCAGTCATCGCCGTTGCTTGGATGGGACTCTATTCCTACAAGCGCCACCTCCGGCTGAAATACCTCCTGCACGCGGAGAAAATCAACCATGAGCAGGAACAGCGGCTCAACGAGGAACGGCTGCGCTTCTTCACCAACATCACCCACGAGCTTCGCACGCCCCTCACGCTCATCCTCGGTCCCCTCGACGACATCTCTCACTCCACCGACATCAGCAAGGGCATCAAGCACAAGCTCGCCATGATCCACCAGAGTGCCGTCAGGCTCAACGAGCTCATCACCCAGATCCTGGAGTTCAGGAAGACGGAGACGGAAAACAAGCGGCTGCACGTCACCAAGGGCAACATCGTGGATGCCGTGCACGAGATCAGCCTGAAGTATGAGGAACTGGCGCAGAAGCCCAACGTAGGTTTCCGCTTCGTCGCTCCCGACAAGAGGATAGAGACCTATTTCGACCCGGAGGTGGTGAGGACCATCGTGGACAACCTGGTGTCCAATGCCATCAAGTATACCGACCAGGGGAATATCGACATCAGTGTGGAACGCCGCCGACAGGGGGAGGCACACCTGATAGACATCACCGTGAGCGACACCGGCCATGGCATCTCCGCCGATGCCCTGCCGCATATCTTCGACCGCTACTACCAGGAGAACGGACAGCACCAGGCTTCGGGCACGGGTATCGGTCTCTCGCTGGTCAAGAACCTGGTCAAGCTCCATGAAGGGGAAATCAAGGTGGAGAGCAGTCTGGAGCAAGGCACCAGCTTCATCTTCACCATCCACGAGGACAATGTCTATCCCACTGCCCTGCACGGCAGGAAGGAGTCGGCACCGCAGTCTGTGGCGCAGGAACCGGGCATGGAGACGACTGCCGGGAAGAAGCCGCAGCTCCTGGTCGTGGAGGACAACAGGGACATCCTGGAATATATCGCCAGCTCCTTCTCCCGGGATTTCGAGACATTCACGGCGGAGAACGGCAAGGAAGGACTGGCTCTCGCCCTCGACAGGATCCCCGACATCATCATCTCCGATGTCATGATGCCCGGCATGGACGGCAACGAGATGTGCCGCATCCTCAAGGCGGATGTCAGGACCAGCCATATCCCCGTCATCCTGCTCACGGCGAAGGACAGTCTGGAGGCAAAGGAGGAGGGCTACTGTTCCGGTGCCGACTCCTACATCACCAAGCCCTTCACCCATTCCTTGCTCCTGAGCCGCATACAGAACCTGCTGGCGCAGCGCAAGAGGAGCCTCGCCCTGATACAGGAGTCGAAGGACACCGACCTGACGGAGAAAAAGCAGCAGCTCAGGGAGTCGCTCAACAAGGTGGACCAGGAGTTCTTCGACAGGATGAACAGGCTGATAGAGGAGAATATCGGCGGCGACGTGGATGTCAACATGCTCGCCGAGCATCTGGCGATGAGCGCCAGCACCCTCTACCGCAAGATGAAGGCGCTCACGGGCATCTCCACCAACGAGTACATCCGCAAGTACAAGATGCAGTATGCCGAACACCTCCTCCTGGAGGGCAAGTACACCATCAGCGAGATTTCCTTCATGGTGGGTATGAACAGTGTCGCCTATTTCCGCCGTTGCTTCAAGGCGGAATACGGTGAGATTCCCTCCGAATATCTCAAGAGGATGAAGGGGGAATCATGATGGGGCGAACCCCTCAAATACTAACAAATGAGGATTTTGCATGCCAAAGCGGTGGAATTAACAAAAAATCCATCGCTTTGTCATTTTATTGTTGTATCTTTGCACCCTCAATCAGAAACAGCATGATTGACAGTGTGTATTTTCGGATAATTATTAACTAAAATATATTTGTGAATATGAGAGTAGAATGGAGAGGTTTCAAAGGAAACAAGTGGCAAACGGAAGTGAATCTTCGTGACTTCGTTCAGAACAACTACACCAGTTTCGACGGTGACGAGTCGTTCCTGGCTGAACCTACCCAGGCAACGAATACCCTTTGGGGAATGCTCAAGGAACTCCAGAAGGAGGAGCGTGCCAAGGGTGGCGTACTGGATATGGAGACGGAGGTGGTTTCGGGCTTGACTGCCTATGGCGCCGCCTACATCGGAGAGGGAACCAAGGACCTGGAGAAGGTGGTGGGACTGCAGACCGACAAACCGCTGAAGCGTGCCTTCATGCCCTACGGCGGCATCAAGATGGCGGAACAGGCTTGTACTACATACGGCTACCAGCCTTCGGAGAAACTCCATGAAATCTTCCATAACTACTGCAAGACGCACAACGACGGCGTGTTCGACGCTTACACTCCCGAGATGAAGCTCGTGCGCCACAACCATATCCTCACCGGTCTGCCCGATACCTACGGCCGCGGACGTATCGTGGGCGACTACCGCCGTGTGGCGCTCTATGGTATCGACTACCTCATCGAGGAGAAGAAGAATGACCTCAAGAACATGGGCGACCGTGAGATGATCGACGAGGTGATCCGCCTGCGCGAGGAGGTGTCCATGCAGATCAAGGCGCTGAAGGGATTGAAGGAGATGGCACAGATGTATGGCTTCGACATCTCGCAGCCTGCACAGAACGCACGCGAGGCTGTGCAGTGGCTCTACTTCGGCTACCTCGGTGCCGTGAAGACGCAGAACGGTGCCGCCATGTCCGTGGGCAGAATCTCCACCTTCCTCGACATCTATATCCAGCGCGACCTCAACGAGGGTACACTCACTGAGGAGGAGGCACAGGAGCTCATCGACCACCTTGTGATGAAGTTCCGCATGGTGAAGTTCGCGCGCATTCCTTCCTATAACGAGCTGTTCACCGGCGACCCTGTATGGGCTACGCTCGAAGTGGGCGGTATGGGTCAGGACGGCCGTTCGATGGTGACGAAGAGCGACTTCCGTTTCCTCCACACCCTGGAGAACATGGGTCCTTCGCCTGAGCCTAACCTCACCGTGCTCTACAGTTCCCGTCTGCCCAAGGCTTTCAAGCACTATGCTTCGCTCATCTCCGTGAAGACCAGTTCCATCCAGTATGAGAACGATGACGTGATGCGCCCGGTATGGGGTGACGACTACAGCATCTGCTGCTGCGTGTCCGCCACACAGACAGGTAAGGAAATGCAGTTCTTCGGTGCCCGCGCCAACTTGGCGAAGTGCCTTACCTATGCCATCTCCGGCGGTGTGGACAGCAAGACCCGCGAGCAGTGCGGTC
This sequence comes from Subdoligranulum sp. APC924/74, assembly GCA_963600595.1. Lineage (GTDB taxonomy): Bacteria > Bacteroidota > Bacteroidia > Bacteroidales > Bacteroidaceae > Prevotella. Next base: position 16,250 of record CAVCCB010000015.1, read on the forward strand.
CCAAGTACCGTGCCATCGAGGGCGACGTGGTGACCTACGAGGAGTTCATGCCCCGCTTCATGGATATGATGGACTGGCTCGCCAGTGTTTACGTGAAGACCCTGAACCTCATCCACTATATGCACGACAAGTACTTCTATGAGGCTGCCGAGATGGCACTCATCGACACCGACGTGCGCCGCACCTTCGCCACGGGTATCGCCGGCTTCAGCCACGTGGTGGATTCCATCTCTGCCATCAAGTATGCCAAGGTGAACATCATCCGCGACGAGACGGGCTTCCCCTTGAGCTTCAAGACAGAGGGAGATTTCCCACGCTATGGCAACGATGACGAGCGTGCCGACGAGATTGCCGTATGGCTCCTCAAGACCTTCATGAACATGATCAGGAAGTATCATACCTATCGTGACTCCGAGCCTACGACTTCCATCCTCACCATCACTTCGAATGTGGTGTATGGCAAGTTCACCAGCAATATGCCCGACGGTCGTCCTGCCGGTGCTCCTCTCGCTCCGGGTGCCAACCCATCCTATGGTGCTGAGAAGAACGGCTTGTTGGCTTCCTTGAACTCCGTAGCCAAGTTGCCTTACGAGTATGCCCTCGACGGTATCTCCAATACCCAGACCATCAGTCCCGGTGCCCTCGGCCACAACGACGAGGAGCGTGCCCAGACCTTGGTAGGTGTCTTGGACGGTTACTTCAACCAGGGTTCCCACCACCTCAATGTGAATGTCTTCGGCATCGACAAGCTGAAGGACGCCATGGAGCATCCCGAGAAGGAGGAGTACCAGAACTTCACCATCCGCGTGAGTGGTTACGCTGTGAAGTTCATCGACCTCACCCGTGAGCAGCAGCTCGACGTGATTGCCCGCCAGGCACACGAGAGACTGTAGTCTTTAATGTTGAATGTTGAATGTTGAATTGGGGCATGCGCCTTTTGTTTTTCATTTAACATTCAACAATGTTTTCAGCTTTTTTAACTGCAAAACCAAGCTATGTACTGATTATTTTGCTAAATTTGCAGCATGAAATCTAAAAAACAAGTTTTAGGAACTGAAACAGGCAAATTTTGCTTAGATGTAGCCAAGTTAATAATTGGTGGCATAGTCTTGGCAAGTATTGTAAAGGAAAACATAGATTCTATGCTTCTAATTGGTGTGGGGTTTATCTTTGTTATTTTTCTTACGCTTGTGGGGTTGTGGCTTATAACTCGTTATAAAGAAGAGAAAGAGGAAAGTCCAAAGCCCCAAACATATATAAGGAGGCATTATAAACAAGATAAAAATAGGAGAAATTGATTATGTTTGCATTGACAATATTTCTTAGTTTAATAGTGTGCATGATTTTGTGCATAGTAGCTTACCTTCATTTCTCAAATTTGAGGTGATATTATAGTTATGATAGGGTTATTCGTATTTTTTAGCTTGTTAGCCTTGATGGGCTTTCTGGCTGCATATGTTTTGATAATTCGTCCTGAAATGAAAGGTAAATAGAGAATGGGTTTCATTCACAGCATAGAGAGCTTCGGCTCCGTTGACGGACCGGGAATACGGTTCTTGATTTTCTTGCAGGGCTGCCCCATGAGGTGTCAGTTCTGCCATAATCCCGACTCTTGGAAGGCAGGAGTGGGGGAGGAGTGGACTGCCGATGACCTCCTCGACAAGGCGGAAAGGTTCCGCAGCTACTGGGGCGAGAAGGGCGGCATCACCGTGAGCGGTGGTGAGGCTCTGATGCAAATAGACTTTCTCATCGAACTCTTCGGGAAAGCCCGCCAGCGGGGCATCAACACTTGTCTTGACACCTCGGCACAACCATTCAGAAAGGAGGGAGCCTTCTTCGAAAAATTCGAGCGTCTGATGTCCGTCACCGATACTGTTCTTCTCGACATCAAGCACATCAGCGAAGAAGAGCACCGTAAACTGACGCTGCATTCCAATAAGAACATACTCGCCTGCGCCCGCTACTTGAGCGATATTCACAAGCCCGTATGGATTCGCCATGTCCTCATTCCGGGCATCACCGACAAGGATGAGTATCTCCTGCAGTTGCGCGATTTCCTCAAGACGCTCCACAACATAGAGCGCATTGACGTGTTGCCCTATCACACCATGGGCATCTACAAGTATGGGAAGTTGGGCATTGCCTATCCCCTGGAAGGAGTTAATCCCCCCTCGCAAGACCGCATTGACCATGCCAACGCCATCCTGCAAGAGGCAATATCCATGTAATATCCGTGCTTAAAAGATATAAGACTTATATCTGCTGGCACACCAGCTCCACGGAACTTTTCAGTCTCGTTTCGATGATGGGCTTGGTGATGTAATCGTTCACGCCCATCTCGTAACACTCGTCGATGTTGTCCTTGTTGCTGAGCAGCGAGGTGACGATGATCGCCATTTCGCGCTTGCTGTACTTGGCACGCACATGTTCGATGATGTCCCATCCGTTCGTCTCCGGCATCATCAGGTCGAGCAGGATGATGTTGGGCACGAACGAAGCTATCTTTTCCTCCGCCTCTTTGCCGCTGTAGGCTTTCTCTACTTCGAGGTCGAATTCCCTGATCATTTCTGACACTGCTTCCACATTGTCGGGAATGTCATCTACGATTAATACCTTGCAATGTTTCATTTTCTTCTTCGTTTAAGTCGTTAGGCTTCCAAAGGAACTGTCCCCTGCGCTTTCTCCTACTTCACCTTGTGGATGCCGTAGATGTCGCAGACGAAGCCTTTGTCTGTCAGTAGTTTTGAATAGTCGATAGCACTGAAGAGCTTATGACGCGATCCGATGACCACCACACTGTACTTGTCTTCCAGCACATCGTCGCTCTCTGCCATGGTGATGCCGTATTCGTCCCTTACCTCGGCGGGGCACACCAAAGGGTCGTAGATGGTCACCTTGTAACCGGCTTCCACGAGGTTCTTGTAGAGGTCTGCCACCTTGGTGTTGCGGATGTCGTCGCTGTTGGGCTTGAAGGAGAAACCGAGGATCAGTACCTTGGTCTCCGGCGCACGGAAGTTGCGCTTGCTTGCCGCCAGCTTGATCTTGCCCGCCATCCAGGTAGACATCTGCTCGTTCACCTCCCTCGCCGTGGAGAGCAGCGAGGACACCACGTCCAGCTCCAACGCCTTGTTGATCATATAGTAGGGGTCCACGGCGATGCAGTGGCCGCCCACCAGTCCCGGCGTGGCTGGGATGAAGTTCCATTTCGTCGACGCTGCCTTGGTCACCTCCTCGATGTTGATGCCCATCTTGTCGAAGATTTTCTGGAACTCGTTGTAGAAGGCGATCATCACGTCCCTCTGGCAGTTCTCCATCAGTTTCGACGCCTCGGCAATCTTGATGCTCGATGCCTTGTAGGTGCCGTGGGTCAGCACGGAGGCATAGAGGCTGTCGATGATGGCTGCTCCCTCGGGAGTGGAACCGCTGGTTACCTTGGTGATGTTCTCGATGGTGTGTACCGTGTCGCCGGGGTTGATGCGCTCGGGAGAAAAGCCGATGATGAACTGCTGGTTCAGCTTCAGTCCTGAGGTCTTCTCCAGCAGCGGGGCGCACACTTCTTCGGTGAGTCCGGGATAGACGGTAGACTCGTATACTACGATGTTGCCCTCGGAGAGCAACTGTCCCACCTCCATAGTGGCTTTCCTCACATAGCTCACGTCGGGCTTGTTCGACTTGTTCACGGGTGTGGGGACGGCTACGATGTAGACGTTGCAGTCTTTAAGGTCACTGAGGTTGCTTGTCAACTTCAGTCTTTGAGCCAAGGCCTTCGCCAGGGGCTTGTCGTCGGCAGCCTTGCTTGTCTTCAGGCGCTCCACCTTCTTGGCATTGATGTCATATCCCCAAGTTTCGTATTTCTTGGAGAAAAGGCAGGCCAAGGGTGTTCCGACATACCCCAATCCGATGATTCCTACTTTGAACTCAAAAGATGTAGTCATAAGTTTCTTTCTTTTTTTTATATGTTTAATAGCATTATATACTTTTTTCTATATGCCCTCCAGTTGGGCATGGCGTGATGTCTTCTTCGGGTTCCAGTCGTCCTTGTAGGAACGGTGGAAGAACAGCTCCTGCAACTGTGCCGTTGCCCTGGCGATGCGCAGGAAGTAGCCGGTATAGGGCGACATCAGCGGCGTGAAGCGGTAGAGGAACAGGTCCTTCTTCCTTCGCTCCGACACCATGAGGATCAGCAGGAAGGCGAACTGCGAGAAGAACACGCGGATCACATATCCCAAGATGAGCACCTCGATGATGTGCTGGTTGTAGGTCACCATCAGCTTGATGACGTAGAACATCCACAGGAAGTTGAGGAAGCAGTCGTACGTCACGCTCTCCATGTTGCTGATCCAGTTCAGGATCGACCAGTTCTTCGACGGCAGCAGGATGTCCACGTGCTTGCGCAGACGGAACCTCACGAGCGACCGCGACCATCTGATGCGCTGGTGGTAGAGCTTGAACCACTTCGTAGGCACGTTGGTCAGACAGATGGCGTCGGGGGCGAACTTCACCTTGTATCCCGCCTTTCTCACCTTCTGGGTGATGTCGCCGTCCAGTCCGGGTCCGATGTCCCAGTAGCCGATGGTCTTCAGCACTTCCCTGTCGAAGGCTCCGAAGGCACCGGAGATGATATGGTAGATGCCCAGTTCGCTGGTCACGATTCTGCCCACCTGTATTCGCTTCAGGTATTCCACCGCCTGCAGCGAGGAGCAGATGGTCTCCTTGTAGTTGCGCACCTTCACGCAGCCGCCCACTGCCTTCACCATTCCGTCGAGGTAGAAGGGTACTAAGACTTTCTCCAGGGCGTCGCGGTCGAGCGAGGAGTCGGCGTCGAGGCAGACGATGTACTTGCCCTTTGCCATCTGTGCGCCGTAGTTGCTTGCCGCCGCCTTGCCTCCGCGGCTCTCCAGTCGCAGGTACTGGGTGATGAGTCCTGCCTTGTAGAGGTCGGTGCAGATCATCTTCGTGTCATCGTCGGAGCCGTCGTCCACCACGATGACCTCGTAGTTCTGGTAGGTCTGCTCCTTCAGCGAGGTGATCATCTTGAAGATGTGCCTGCCTTCGTTCTTGCCCGGCACGAGGATGCTCACCAGGGGGTTCTCCCGCCTCAGGTAGAAGAGTGCCGTCTCTTTCTCTGCCTCCCGGCGCTGGTGGTTGATCTTCACGTAGAGGATCACCAGGTATTCCAGGATATAGTAGCGCGGCAGCTCTATGAAGAAGAGGAACCAGTAGGTGTTGAGGATGCTGCTGATCGACAGCGACGATATCCATTCGTAGAACGAGTCGATGTTTTCAACGATTCCCATACGCTCTGTCTCCTTTCCTTAGTCCAGGTACACCCACATGAACACGGCTCCGGCGGCGAGGATGGCGGCGATGAACACCATGATGCTCACGATGGTCTTGTAGAGCTTCACTCTTCGCAGCAGACGGTCGTTCTCGTCCTCCAGTTCCATGTCGAGCTGTACGGGCTTCTCCTCTTCGTCCTCCAGTTCTTCGCCCTCCACTTTCTCGGGCGTGTATGCCACATAGTCGTCGGGTGTGATGTCCACGAAGTTGAGCTGTGAGAAGAAGTCGTCGTAGTGGCCCTCGAACTGCTTGGTCTTGGTGTCGCAGATGCAGCACACTACCTGTTCGGGCTGTATCATGTCGGCGATCTTCCTGATGGCTCTCGATTGTTCCTTCTGGAAGCGGCGCAGGGCATTGTCGAAGTCGTCGTTGTCGAAGGAGGAGTGGGTCACGTAGAAGATGTTGTTGTTGTAAGACACCTTGTGGTTGCTGAAGGCGTTGCACAGCGTGCCGAGCAACTTGTCCTTCATCTTCACTGTCTCCTTGTTGTTGTTCAATATCCATATCTTGCCCACGAGGATGCTCACGTGCTCGTCCCTGTAGGTGTCGAGCAGCAGACGGCGCAGGCGGTTCACGAACATCGGGTACTCCGAGAAGTTGTCGTACATGTTCACCAGGTTGGAGAAGACGGTTCCGCCGTTGGACAGCTCTCTGATTCCCTCGTTGGTAATCTCGTAGTCCACCACGTCACGCATCACGAGTGTGTTCACCGGCACGGTGCTCTCGCAGTAGCAGCAGGTTGCCATCGTCCTGGGCACGGTGAAGGTGTTCTCGCAGTCGTTGCAGGAGTACACCACTGCCGGACGGTCGTAGTCCACGCCGATGTGGCGCAGCTTCTTGTGGCACTTGGGACACACCATCACGCCGCCCACGTTGTAGGTCTCTTCCGCCGACACGTTGGCGCAGCTGAAGTGGTGGATGATGTTCTGGATGCTCAGGTTACTGCTGCCGCACTGGGGACAGCACTCGGTATAGAGCAGGTGGCTGTGGTTGCACTTGGGGCAGAGGTGCTCCTTCATGATGAACTTCTTCACCTGCAGTACGCCTGCCTCCAGCATACTGTCCTTCCACATGAACAGGTCGCTCAGGTGGAAGAGTCCCAGACTGTGGTAGTGCTCCATGATGGGGTTGATGTAGCCCAGCGAGCTTTTCTCTATCAGTTTGTGCTCCAGCGTCCTTTTGTCTCTTGACAGGTGGTATTTGTTGATGTTGGCGAAGAGCTGGTAGGGGTTGGTGGGGCGCGCCAGCTCGTCCTTGATCTCGTATTTCTGCCGTGCCGCCTTGATGCGGTCGATGATCTCGTACACCTTCTCGTTGCTCATGTCGCTCACGTAGCCGTCGATGATGTAGTCGAAGACCTGCTCCTTGCCCTTCATGGCGGTGTTGGCGAAGATGGGCTTGTACGAGCATTTGTACGACAGGATAGGACTGGCTCCCAGCAGGATTGCCTGGAACGCACGGTCGGTCTTCGTGTTGATGTAGATACAGTCAAAGTACGAAGATTGGATATCGGGTGTGGAGTCGACGTCGATGTACGAGTCGATGGTCAGCACCATGTCGCCACGTTTGTTTCTTCTTAGTCCTATCATTTCTTATGCTGTGTTAGTTGATGGTCTTCGGGGTTTGCCACATGCTGGCGGGTTGACACCATGTTCGACTTGATGGAGGTCTCGTACCTCATGTCCTTGGGGATGGTGTACATCGGCAGTGGTCTGGGGTGGAGCATTGCCTTGATCTTGTTCACCCTCACCTTTACGGGCAGGTCGTGGCTCATCACCCATGCGGGTACCCGCTGGTTGGCGTTGAAGGTGAAGTATGCCACCGTCGCCTTGGCGTCGTGCGAGAAGTTGCTCTGCAGGTACTTGGGGATCTCCTCCACGCGGAGTCCCACCATCTGCATCTTCGCCTTCAGCTTCAGGTCGCTGTTGATGATGATGTCAGCGTCCTCGGGGCACTGCATGTATTTCACCTTGTCGCTCGGCACGTAGGTGATCACACCCAGGTGGCACGACTGGTAGTCGGTGCACTGTATCGTCATGATCTCCTCTTCCTTGAACGCCACCATCCTGTCGGTCACGGATATCTTCGAGACGTAGGCGTCGGCGGGGGCGCAACAGTAGTGGATGAGGCTCTGGCTGTAGTTGTCCTGCACGGTGGAGTAGGGGATGTGCTGGTAGCTGCCGCCGCCCCTGCCGCTCATGAAGCGGTAGGTGGTATTCTTCATGCTGGCGAAGATGCGCACGCGGTTCTGGGCGCGCTTCAACTGCTCCTGCACCTCGGCGATTTCGGCGTCGAGCTGGTTGCGCTTGGTGTTGTCGGTGAGTCCGTAGTAGATGTCGGAACTCTCCGATGCCTTCTGCTTTTTCAGCTCCTGCAGGCGGGTCTGCAACACGGGGATTTCTTCCCTTGCGAGCCTTGCCTGCAGCTCCATGTCCTGGGTCTCCTTCACGAAGGTGGGCAGGGTGTTGGGGTCGTACTGGCTCAGGATGTTGTCGAGCAGCACGTAGGAGTAGAGTGTGTCGCCCTTGTGTACGATCTCGCCGATCTCCTTGTTCACTTTCAGCACATACACGTCTTCTATCGCCCTGACGCGGTTCTCGTCGAGGCTGATGTAGCCGTCGTAGGTCGCCCAGATGATGCGTGATACCACATAGTAGGCGAGGGCGATGATGACCAGGAAGAAGATCAGGGCGAAGACAATCTGCTGCCTTGCCAGTCGGTAGCTCTGTGACTTCAGCAGGTCGGTCATTGCCTGTTCCTGTGGCGTGGTGTTGTATTGAAACTCGTTCATAGGTCTTTTTCCTTGAAGATTAATTTACCGTCTTTGATTCCTGTCGCTTTCTCTATCTGGATGATGGCGAGTCCTCTGTTGAGCATCAGCTTGTACATTCTTTCCATGCTCTGCAGCAGGCCCGTGTATTCCTCCATCCTCATGAGGTAGTTGTAGCCGTTGGGCTGGTTCACGTAGGCGTTGCGGCGCATCGCCACGTACTTGCCGGTCTGGCTGATATGGTATGCTTCGGTGCCGATTGCCTGGTTGAGGTTCTCGATGCGCTTCATCAGGATCTCCACTTCCTGGCGGATGGTCTTCAGCTCGGTGGAGCGGGTGTCGCGCAGGATTTCCTTCTCGGTCTCCAGGGCTTTCTTCAGCCTCGGGCTCTCGTTGTAGAGGGGGATGGTGAAGCGGATGCCCAGGTCGGCGTTGTTGCTGATCTTGTTGCTGCTCGTAAGGTACGACGACCATCTCGCGAAGGGGGTGAGGCGGGTGGTGGAGAGGTAGTTGGTGAGCTTGCTCTTGTTGTTGGCGATCTCTTCCTTCACCTGCAGTATCTGTGCATCGATGGTCTCGCTGTTCACGTAGTTCCAGAGCGCGGTGGTGTCCACGTCTATCCTCGTGGGCTTCATCTGGTAGATGGGCTTGCCCTGGATGTCCTTGGAGGCGCAGAGGCTGGAGAGGTCGTACTCTGCCTCCAGCTTGTCGTTCATCACCTTCAGCATCTTGTCGTTGGAGATGCGGTCTTTTTCCAGCATGTACTGGTATGCCTCGTTCATGATGTCGAGATTGGCGAGGCGGTGGGCGATGGTGGCGCCGATGTAGTAGTTATATTGTTCCGTCAGCTCGTCTGCGGCTTTTTCGTAGATGTCTGACGTCTGTCTCTTTCGTTGTTGGAGTCGGTCAAGTTCGTTGGCGAGGGCTATCTTGTCTTCCTTTGCCTTGCCTTGGTAGAACTTGCTGTTGATGATGTTCCAGCCTATTTCTGCCTGTATCTTTGCCTTGTAGCGTGACACGTCCTGGGCGTCGTCTTCGTCGGTGTCGAAGTATACCTTGGGCCGGGCGTATACCTGGCCGGTCACTTCCAGGCCGTGGTGCCTCTTCAGGGCGAGCTGCTCGTGGGCGGTCTTTGCCCAGTAGAGGGAGTCGGTGGTTCTCAGGTCGGCGTAGTGGCGGTTGCTGAGTCCCAGTTCGATGATGGGGGTGCTTACTTTCTCGGGGTTGGCGAGGAGGGTGTCGAGTTGGTTGAAGCGCTCTGTGAAATGCTTGAGCACGCTCTCGTTCTGCAGGTTCTCATAGACGAGCATCTTGGGACTGAAACTCTTCTTCCCTCCCTCGGTGGTCTGCGCCATGACTGCTGTGCTGGCGGTGGTTGCCAACAGAACGATGGTGGAGTATAGTATTGAGTTACGCTTCATGTTTTTGTGATTTGTGTTTAAACACAATGAATGCAGCTGCAGGCTTGCAGCTGCATTCACTGGTGTTTATTAAGATATATTCTTCTCTATGACCCGGTTAGGGGTGAGAGACATTAATCGGTCGTGTTGTAGCTGGTGTCGCTGCCGCTGATTCCGTTGGGGTACAACTTGAATACCTGCAGACGGTCCTGACCGTAGGCTACATAGATGTAACCGTTGTGAACGTATACATAGTTGGCTGACTTGCTCTCTGCTCGACGGGCGATGACCTCGTGGGTGGACTTGTCGAGTACTACGATACCGTATGAACCGTAGGCTACATATACATAGTTGTCATCTACGAACAAACCGTTGGCGAGTGCCTTGTACTGACCCTGCTTCTCGCTGTCCTCGCTCTCAATCTGAGCGTTAGGCATCTGGTAGTGCCAAACTTCGTTGCCTGAGGTCATGTCGTAAACATACATACCGGCTGCGCCACGGCAAACGTAGAGGTTGTTGCCGTTGATGGCAATCACGTTCTTACCGTTGTTGGGCTGGATGGTGCTGATGTCGAATGCCACTGATGGCTTTGTCAAATCCTCGGTAGAAGCGTCGAAGATCTCAACTCTTGCGGGGAGTGCCATCTCTGTATCCGTGTTTCTCTCTGTGAAGAAGAGGGTAGCGATCTTGCCATTGCCGATGGCTACGTGCTTAGCCTTACCGTCCTTGGCTACCTTTGCCACCTCATTGTAGTCGAGGTCGTAAACGAGGTAACCGGCTGTGGTCATCACGATGAGGTGCTTGGTGGATGGGTTGTAAACCACGCAGTTCTCGTCGTAGCCGCTGAACTCCTCTGTGGCTGGGTTCATCTGGATGAACTGCAATGGCTCCTGGTATGTTACCGTGCTCTTGCCATCCTCAGATGTCTCTGATGTGATGGCTGTTGACTGGCTGTTAAGCAGACCGTTGTCCAGAATGTCCATGTAACCCAAGATGGCACCCTTCTTGTTGGAGCTACCGGGGAGGTAGATCTTATTGGCACCGTCGTGCTGAACGGCAAGCAGGTGGTTGAAGTCGAGATCACGGGCTGTATCATAGAGATACTGCTTCATGGTCACCTTGTTGTCTGTTACTTGTGAGAACACCTCCACGCAACCGCCGTGTCCTGTAGGAACGTCTTCAGTCTTGCTGCCACGAGTGTGGTAAGACATATACATGTTCTCGCCGAATGGCATAATGCCCGTAGCGGAAATGTCATGGTCGTGAGTATCGTAGTCGATGACTGTAATCTTGTCGAGGTTGCCCGGTGTCTTATCCTTGTTGTCGTCGTCCTTCTTTCCGTCATCGTCCTTCTTGCTGTCATTATCATTCCAACCCTCTGGGTTACAGTCTGTCTTTTTGATGACTACGTTAGATGCGTTGTTGTCTGAAGACAAGAAGACATTGCTACCTGCGAATTCTGGGGTAATCTCTACCTGGCTATTATTTTTGAGTGTTCCATCTATAATGATCTTCGCATTTTCTCCTGGTGTGGTGAAGAATCCTATTTCATATACCTTATTATCTGTGTTCTCTTTTGGGGCACCATTCTGGAATATGATATTTGTAGCCTTGATAGCAGCAACAGCATTGGCTTCCGGGAGAGTAATATTTGACTCATTTGAGTTCGTATTTTGAACGTTC
>CAVCCB010000016.1:0-25423 GCA_963600595.1 Subdoligranulum sp. APC924/74
CATTAACACAATTTAAATGTTTTAGGGATTAAATCGAAGGTTATTATCCCCAAACAGCCACTCATAATGTTTATTTAGTTTTTTATTTTCTTTTCATTTCTTTATTAAAATATTTAAGAAAGTCGATAAACTTCATAAAAAGTTGGGTATGGATAATGATCTTAGAGGAACAATAGTTATGACTGATAACAGGGAAAAAATTAATTCGTATGGCAATTTTTACTATAATGATTTGAACGACAACACCAAACCTATAGGAGATACGCTTCAGGACATGGTTGACAAAATCAAGGAAGTGAGAGACAGAAAGCTGAAAGGAGAATAAAGGGTAAGTAACAGCGAAAAAAACAAGTTGGAACATTTTGCACCTTCGGTTAGCCCGGCACGCCCGGAAATGGCAGAAGAACTTAGGTTTTCTTGGTTTCTTGATTTTCCTTTCAAAATACTTGGAGGGAAAAGAAAAAGTCGTACCTTTGCCCCCGTGATAGTTCACATCATCCTTTAATACAAATAATATGGCGAAATACATCAACCCGTTTACCGACAAGCTCCGCTTCATCTACTTGAACCTGCCGCTCTTCAAGAAGAAAGCGGAGGAGTGTGTGACAGATTTTGAAAAATGGATTTACGTTTTAAAGCATATGGAAACATTGGAAAGAATACCGTTTGAGACGCAGAAGAGAATATTCAAGCGCCTGGAGGACATCGCCGACATCCGTTGCCTCAAGAAGGAGGACATGGAGAGGTACGAGGAGAGCCAAAGAGCGGTCGATAACTATAACCTCGGAATGTACAGCGCATGGATAGAGGGGAACGAGAAAGGTGTGATGCAAGGTAAACTTGACACAGCGCGCAAGTTATTGCTGATGGGTCTCTCCATCCCGCAAATCATGGAGGCAACAGGCTTGTCGCTGGAGCAAGTCAACGGACTGAAGAACCAGGCTTGAAACCTCACCAGTACCTTTATCGCAAGGCAAGGTTGCCCGACTGCAACAAAATTACGATAATTTCTTTATTGTCAGCCCAAAAGTAGTAATCATCGTAGGGAGAATCGTACTCTTTGTCTGTGTCACCTCCATGAATAATATTCGGTCTTGACGCTTGCGATGCCCAACGCTTTTTTTAGAGAAAAGTTCCGATAATCTGCGAAAACATATATAAAAACATCAACTTTCGCACATTATCGACACTTTTTGCCATCTTTCACAGACGATATTGGCTTTTATGGCTTATCATCGAAGGAATTATTTCACAGCAACTTCTTCGCATACTTGGCAGAAAACAATATCAGTCTTATACAAAACCCACAGAAGCCAGTTACCAACTGCTTCGCCTAAGCTTTATTTAGCTAAATATAAGTTAGGCGAAGCTAAATATAAGTTGTATTTAGCTAAATAAAGCTTAGGCTATGTAAAAGGTAGTAGGCTTCTGCAGGTTTTGTACTGAGGTTTTTGCAACTTTGCAGTAGTATTCATCCAACTTTATATCAGGGTAGAGACTATGGCAAGATATATCAAGCAAGAGATGATACTGAAAAAGAAAAGTCCTTTGCTCCGTTATTGTAGCAAAGGACTTTTCTTTATTCTTTGTCTATAAGAACTTTTGCAAGGCAAAGTGACAAGGCTTACAGTTTCTTCATGACCGTCTCCATCTGCTCACCCAGTCCGATGGTGTAACCCTGCGAGATATAGACCACACGGTTGAATGTGTCGGAAATGGAGAAGATGGGGAGGAGGGTGGCGTTCGCCAACTTCATGTTCTCCACCATCTGCTTGCAGATGGCTCCGTCCTTGTCGATACCGAAGATGATGTTCTTGGGAAGACCGGGGAACTGGTCTGCCTTGAACTTCTTGGCGGCAGCCTCATCCTCGAAGAGGAGAAGCATCGGGCGGTTCCAGTCCTCAAAGGTCTTCGCCACCTTGGCAATGTCACGGAGCGCATGATTGGTAGGTTCCTGACCCACACCGATGAGTCCCATAATGAAGTAACCACGGCCTGTCTGCGAGAGGATGCTCACCTCAGAGCCGTCCATCTTCCGGAACTTGGCCTCGGAATCGAAGTTGCCGATGACCGTGACATCACCCTGACTGGCACGCAACTGCATATCCACAGTAGTAGTCTTCCCAGCCTCCACGCAGAAAGTCTGCACAGAAGAAAGCACACCACCGTTGGCGAGACGAGTGCCCGTAACCAACACATAATTGCCGGCATCAAGCGAGACACCATCCTTGAAGGTGCTTGCCCAACTCACGCCGCCGCCCATATCCACCTCGCCTTCGTTGAACTCCAGCAGACTGATGGTGCCGTCATCATTAAGACGGCTCACGGTGAAATGACTGTAGTACTTGGGGTTATCCACCGACTTCTCGTTATGGTAGGCAATCTTCAAGGTACCCGTGGCAGAGACGTTCTGCGTAGCCGACTCGAAGTCAACATCCACCCACTGACCATTCTTCTTATACTGCGGTTTCTTCGTCACCGGATCTACCTGAGCCTCGATGCCCAAGCTGCGGGCCACATCTACGAAGAATATCTTGCGGGAGCGGTTGTCGGTGAGCCTTGACTCCCATACTCCCACAGGTGTCTGGGCAAAAGCCTTCACCTTCTTGTCGGGGTTGATGCGGATGTTTTCCTTCACCCAAGCCACTAACTGGGCAGGATTCTGGCGGAACTTGTCAGCCTGTTTCTTCGGGAAAGCCTTTTCGAAGAACTGCTTGAAGGGACGGATAATCATCTCGTTCTCCACACGAGGACAGAGCTGGTCGCTCGTGGCATTGAAATTGTCGTTGAGAATGGCGAGGGGCATATCCTTCAAGTCCTTGCCACTGAGGGAAGACAACAGACTCACGGCACGGTCGAGGTTGTCCTTATGCTCCACGAGGAACTGGAGGATGACGGCATGGTTGCCGGTGGATGTGACCAAGAGGTCAACTACCTTGTCGGCAGGCAATCCGTTCTCTTCTGCCACCTTACGAGCCGTCTCCTTGGTGAGGAAGGTGGCAAGATAAGCATGGCGCACGGAGTCCTCATAGGCGAGACGCTCCAGGTTCTTGGCCCGCTGCTCATCCGTCATGGTAGGCAGAATCACCTTCTCGGGAGGAGGAACAATGTCGAAAGAGTCCTTGTAGGCAGTGAATTGACGGGCATCGTGGTCAAGTCTCACCGTCACAATCCGTTCCTTGCCGAAGGAAGCCTTGGCGAAGCCATATTTGCCGTCCTTGGATGCCCATACGAGCATATCGCCCTTGCCAGCCATCAACGAGGTCTTGCCTTCAGCATCGGTATATTTGGTCACGGCACTGTAGAACTCACCATAATTATATATTTTGAATTCCACACGCGCTCCTTCCACCTTGTTGCCTTGTTGGTCAACGACCACAAAGTCGGTGGAAGAGGAAGAACCATAGTTGTTGATGAGGTTGATGGTGGTGGAATAAGCCGTGCGCTGCATCACTTCCTCGGGACCATTGTAGTCGCCGAACACATCCGTGTGCATCAGCAAGGCACGGGAAGCAGGGGCATTGAACCATCCCAAGTTCAATACCGCCTCCGGCTCGCAGGCTCCGAAGAAATACCACTTGCCGTCAGCCCATGCTTCCACCCAGGCATGATTGTCGTCGGTATGTGCCCAACGGGGAGTATATACCTGTCGGGCAGGAATACCCACGGCACGAAGGGCTGCCACGGTAAACGTACTCTGCTCTCCGCAACGGCCGTAGGCACACTGCACGGTTGCCAAAGGCGAGAGGGTACGGGCATCGGTAGGCAGATAGACCACCTTCTCATGGCACCAGTGGTTTACCTCCAGGATGGCATCATACATACTCAATCCCTTGACACGGTCTTTCAGTTCCTTGTAGAACACCTCACGGGAGTCGTCAAGGTTCTCGTTGTTGACACGCAAGGGCAACACGAAGTGGCGGAACAGGAGTTCGGGCACCTTACTGCCCCACTCCATCTCCTTGCGCGTTTCGAAACTCGTCCGCACATTCTGGAGATAGAAAGCCGTGGTGTAGTCGGTCACGTCTGCCACAGGCATATAGGCGTAGAGGAACTCCAGCGCCTCGTTTTCAGCCACTGTCGGTTTGAGACCCTTGGTGGCGAAGAACTTCTTCCCCACCAAGTCCATCTTCTGTTTGAAAGCCGTCTCCACCTTGCCACGATAGGCACCGTCGGTGATGAAGTGCCCGCCGGCGGCAAGGGAGAGTTGCCATGAAGCCATAAGCAACAAGGCGATAGCAAATATTTTCTTGACCATAATCATACGTTTTATAATTTCTTGATGACTGTCTCCATCTGTTCACCCAGTCCGATGGTGTAACCCTGTGAGATATAGACCACACGGTTGAACGTGTCGGAAATGAAGAAGATGGGCAGCAATGTCTTGTTGGTGAGCTTCATATTGGCAGCTATCTGCTTGAGGAGCGCACCGTCCTTGTCGATACCGAAGATGACGTTCTTGGGAAGACCGGGGAACTCCTCGGGCTTGAACTTCTTGGCGGCAGTCTCATCCTCGAAGAGGAGAAGGATGGGACGGTTCCACTTCTCGAACGACTTCGCCACCTTGGCGATGTCCTTGAGGGCATGGTTGGTAGGCTCCTGTCCCACACCGATGAGTCCCGTGATGAAATAGCCGCGGCCTGTCTGGGAGAGGATGCTCACTTCAGAACCATCCATCTTCTGGAACTTGGACTCGGAGTCGAAGTTGCCAATCACGGTCACCTCAGTGGAAGAAGTGCGCAACTGCATCTCCACCTTTGTGGTCTTGTCTGCCTCCACACGGAAAATCTGCATGGCGGAAAGTACACTTCCGTTGGCGAGACGGGTGCCTGACACCAAGGCATAGATGCCTGCGTCGAAGGTAACACCGTTCTTGAAGAGACTGCTCCAAGTTACACCTCCCTCATCATACTCCATCAGTCGGGTGGAACCGTCCTCGTTGATGCGGGTAAGGGTGAAGTGGCTGTAATACTTAGGGTCATCCACCGCTCCATTACTCTTATAACCTATCACGAGTGTACCCTTGCCTGCTGAAGTCTGGCCATCGGTATCGAAATCTACGTCAATCCACTCGCCACCTTTCTTATATTGTGTCTTCTTGGTGACAGGATCCACCTGTGCCTCGATGCCCAGACTGCGGGCCACATCCACGAAGAATACCTTGCGCGAACGGTTGTCGGTCAACCTTGCATTCCATACACCCACCGGGGTCTGTGCTATCTCCAAAGCCTTCTTGTCGGGATTGAGACGGATGTTCGCCTTCACCCAAGCCACCAACTGGGCAGGGTCCTTACGGTATTTCTCTGCATCCTTCTTGCTGAAGGTCTTTTCGAAGAACTGCTTGAAGGGGTGGATAATCATCTCATCCTCCACACGAGGACTCACCTGGTCGCTCTTGGCATTGAAACTGTCATCGAGGATGTCCATCTGCATATCGCTCAAGTCCTTGGCACTCAAAGTGGAGAGCAGGGCGATGGCACGATTGAGATTACTCTTGTGCTTCACCAGGAAGTCGAGGATAACGGCATGATTGCCACTGGAAGCCACCAGGAAGTCAACCACCTTGTCGGCTGGCAATCCGTTGGCTTCGGCAGCCTTGCGGGCAGTCTCGGGAGTATAGAAAGTAGCGAGATAAGCATGGCGGATGGAATCCTCATAGGCGAAACGCGCCAGGTTCTTGGCACGCTGCTCGGGAGTGACCTCGGGGAGGATAGCCTGTCCCATCGGCGGAACAATGTCGAAGGAATCCTTGTAAGCCACGAAGCCGGCAAGGTTGCGGGCATCCCTGTCCATGTGAATGGTCACAATGTTCTCCTTACCGAAGGATGCCTTGGAGAAACCATACTTGCCGTCCTTGGAAGCCCAAATCATGAGGTCGCCCTTGCCTGCCGTGAGGTAAGTCTTTCCAGCGGCATCCGTGTATTTGCTCACGGCACTGTAGAACTCAGCATAGTTATAGATTTTGAAATCAACACGGGCACCCTCCACTGGCTTGCCATTCGCATCCACCACATTGAAGTCGATGCGAGCCGTCTCGCCGTAGTTGCCAATGAGGTTGATTTCTGTATAGTTAGAGGTACGGAGCAACACCTCCTCGGGACCATTGTAGTCGCCAAAAGCCTTGGTATGGGTGAGCATCGCCCTGGCGGCAGGAGCATTGAACCAACCGAGGTTCAACACAGCCTCCGGCTCACAGGCACCGAGGAAGTACCACTTGCCGTCAGCCCAAGCCTCCACCCAGGCATGATTGTCATCGGTATGCGCCCAACGGGGAGTATAGACCTGGCGGGCAGGAATACCCACGGCACGGAGAGCGGTGACTGTAAAAGTACTCTGCTCACCGCAACGGCCATAGGCGGAGCGAACGGTTGACAAAGGTGCCGACGTGCGGGCATCGGCAGGACGATAGGTCACCTTCTCATGGCACCAGTGGTTCACCTCCAGGATGGCATCATACATACTCATGCCGTTCACACGGTTTTTCAGTTCCTTGAAGAACACCTGACGGGCATCATCGAGGTTCTCGTTGTTGACACGCAGCGGCAACACGAAGTGGCGGAACAAGAGTTCGGGAACCTTGCTCCCCCAGCTCATCTCCTTGCGCGCCTCAAAAGTGGTCTTCACGTTCTGGAGATAGAAAGCCGTGGTGTAGTCGGTCACATCGGCGAGAGGCATATAGGCATAGAGGAACTCCAGTGCCTCGTTCTCCGCCGTGGAAGGCTTGAGACCCTTGGTGGCGAAGAACTTCTTGCCCACCAGGTCCATTCTCTGCTTGAAGGCGGTTTCCACCTTCGAGCGGTAGGCGGCATCGGTGATGAAATGACCGTCATCAGAAGCTGCCGCAAATGTCAGTTGGCAGGAAGCCAACGCCAACATGACAAACATAATCAGTTTTTTCTTCATATCGAGTTTTTTATTTGTTTTTATTTTGCAGTGTCTTTGATTTGCCCTATCTTTGCAGCAAGAAACAAAACAAGACTTTATAATAATGGAAAGAAAAGATTTCAAGTTTGAGGTATGCGCCAATGGCGTGGAGAGTTGTCTGGCAGCCCAGGAAGGCGGTGCCGACAGAGTGGAGTTATGCGCCGGCATTCCCGAAGGCGGCACTACCCCATCCTATGGTG
Organism: Subdoligranulum sp. APC924/74; assembly: GCA_963600595.1. Classification (GTDB taxonomy): domain Bacteria; phylum Bacteroidota; class Bacteroidia; order Bacteroidales; family Bacteroidaceae; genus Prevotella. Next base: position 7,125 of record CAVCCB010000016.1, read on the forward strand.
AGATAAAAGTGGCTCGCCGATTACTCAAGACAACCCGTCTGCACGTCATCATCCGTCCCAGGGGCGGCGACTTCCTCTATACTCCGTTGGAGATGGAACGCATGGAGGAAGACATCCGCATCTGCCGTGAGTTGGAAGTGGATGGCGTTGTCATCGGTTGTCTCACCGCCGACGGTGAGGTTGACATGGAAGCCAACCGCCGTCTTGTGGAGTGCGCCAAGGGAATGTCGGTGACCTTCCACCGTGCCTTCGACCGTACTGCCCATCCTCTCAAGGCTTTGGAAGACATCATCTCGCTCGGTTGCGACCGCATCCTCACCTCCGGCCAGCAGCCCAAGGCTGTCGAGGGTGTCAAGCTGCTCGCCGAACTCAGGGAGAAAGCCCAGGGACGCATCAAGCTCTTGGCCGGCTGTGGTGTCAACGAGAACAACATCCACGACATCTACGAAGCCACCGGCATCCGTGAGTATCACTTCTCGGCAAGGGTGGAAGTACCCAGCCTGATGAAGTACAACAATCCCGAGGTATATATGGGAGCCGAAGGTGCAGACGAGGCAAACTGTCTTGTCACCTCCGCCGGGAGAGTGAAAGACACGATTGCCAAACTGGTGTTATAACTGTACCTCTATCACCTTGTCTATGTCAGCAGGAACCTTGTCGAGCAACAGGGTGACACCTCCGTCACACTTCTGTACCTTGACAGGTTTCTTGGTGGCAAAGTCGAAAGCTTTCTTCACCTTCTTGTCGCCCAAGGGCAGGAAGAGTCCCTTGTCCTGGAGGTTGAGGATGTGGACGAAGAGACGGTTGCCCTTGCTGGTGGTCACTCCCCAGTCGTGGGGAGCCACGATGCCTGCACGGGTTCCATAGATGGTCTCGCCATAGGTCTTCATCCAGTCTCCCATCTCCTTCAGTCGCTGTACTGCCACCTCGGGCAACTCGCCATTGGGCTGGGGCCCGATGTTCATCAGGAGATTGGCTCCCTTGCCTGCGGCATTGACGAGATATTGTATCAGCGTCTTGGTCGATTTATAGTTCTGGTCTGTTATCTTATATCCCCACATTCCGTTCATGGTCTCGCAAGTCTCCAAGGGCAGGCGGCTGATGTCCTGTCCGGAAAGTCCCGCCTTGTTCTCGCCTGGGAGGTCACGCTCGAATATCTGGATATCCTCGCCGTCGAACGGAGTGGAATGGTGGTTGTTGCCTATCAGACAGGCAGGCTGCAAACTATGGATCAAGGCATACTGCTCCGGCAACTGCCAGTCGAAGCCGGGATTCTGGTCCTGGTCCCAGAGACCGTCAAACCAGATGGCTCCCACCTTACCATAGTTGGTGAGCAACTCTGTGAGCTGGTTGTTCATGAACTGGTAATAACTCTTCCAGTCACCCTGCGGGTTGGGACGACCCGTGCCGCGTCCTGTCCTGCCCCATACGGCATCCTCACGGTACCAGTCGATGTGAGAATAATAGAAATGAATGCGGATGCCCTGCTTGTGGCACTCATCGGCAAGTTCCTTGACCACATCACGACCAAAGGGTGTGGCATCCACAATGTTATAATCGGAATACTTTGTCTTGAACATGGAGAAACCCTCGTGGTGACGGGTGGTGAAGCAGATGTACTTGGCACCCGATGCCTTGATGGCAGCCACCCACTTGGCGGCATCAAACCTGGAAGGGTAGAAACCGCTTGCCAACTTGGCGTACTCCTTGTAGTTGAGGTCTTTGTTGGTCATCGTCCATTCGCCGGTGGCAAGCATACTGTAGAGTCCCCAGTGCAGGAAGATGCCGAACTTGTCGTCCTGGAACTCCGCACGGGCGGCGAGGTTCTCCTGGGTAGGTTGATAACGCAGCGCATCCACAGCCTGTACCTGTGAATGAACTTGAGAATGTGAATAGGCGCCTGTCGATAAACCCAAGACTAAGAGCGCAGAGCAGAAAATTTTCTTCATTATTAGGAAATTGAATGGTTTTGTGCGCAAAGATACGAGGATTTGGGCAAATTACCAAATATTTCAAAAATATTTTAATAAAAAGATACGTCGAACGCTTTTTTTTTATTAACTTTGTCGCAAAAAGTAAATTATCGACTAACAACACGATTACTGTATGAAGAATTTTAACCTGATGGTGCTTGGTCTGACACTGTCCGCCGCATCGCTCTCTGTCCACGCACAGGAGCAGCAAGTGCAGGGATTTGTGCACGAACAATCCAAGACAGAAGATTATGTGTGGCCCACCGACCCACAAGTATTGGAAAAACTCAAGTTGTGGCAGGACCAGAAGTTTGGCGTGCTGATGCACTGGGGACTCTACAGTATTCCCGGCATCGTGGAGTCATGGTCCATCTGCTCGGAAGACGAAGACTGGATTCCGCGCAATCCGAACATGAGCTACGGCGATTACAAGCGATGGTACTGGGGGCTGAATGCCCAATTCAATCCCGTGAAGTTCAACCCCGACGAGTGGGCTGACCTCATGAAGAAGGCGGGAATGAAATACATGATCTTCACCACCAAGCACCATGACGGATTCTGTATGTACGACACCAAATATACAGACTTCTCCATTGCCCACGGTCCCTTCGCCAACAATCCCCGTATGAACATCGCCAAGGAGGTGTTTGATGCCTACCGCAAGAAGGACTTCATGATCGGATGTTATTTCTCCAAACCCGACTGGCACAGCCAGTGGTTCTGGAACTCATACTACGACACCCCCAACCGCCGCATCAACTACAAGAAGAAGCAGCATCCCGACTGGTGGCAGAACTACCGCAAGTTTACGCAGAACCAGCTCAACGAGCTTACCACCGACTATGGCAATATCGACATTCTGTGGCTCGACGGCGGCTGGATTACCGGTGAGGATGTAGGACTCGACACCGTATTGGTGGAAGCACGCAAGCGCAACCCCGGTATGCTGAGCGTTGACCGTACCATCCGTGGCAAGAACGAAAACTATCAGACACCCGAGCGCGGTGTTCCCGCCACCCAGCTCAACATTCCCTGGGAAAGCAATATCCCTCTGAGCAACGACTGGGGATGGACTCCCAACGCTCCTTTCAAGTCACCCCGGAAAGTGATTGCCCTATTGTCGGAAATTGTGGCAAAGGGTGGTTGTTTTGTACTCGGCGTGGGTCCCAAGTACGACGGTACCATCGAACCAGCCGTAGCGGAGCGACTCCTGAAAATAGGCAAGTGGCTCGATACCAATGGAGAGGCTATCTACTCCACAGTGACCACTCCTCATTATAACGACGGCAAGGTATGGTTCACCGCCAACAAGGACGGCAAGACCCTCTACGCCATCTACACTCCTGAAGATGGAGAGCAGTTGCCCGAGACCATCACCTGGACGGTGAACAAGCCCAGTGGCAAGGTAGTATTGCTCCAGACTGGCAAGAAGGTGAAATGTACGAAGAAGGGCGACAATATCACCGTGACCGTCCCCAAGGACGCAGCCAACGAACCCCTTGTCTTCAAGTTTAACATGTAGTATATATATAATAAGGTGAAATCTATGAACAAGATAAAGTTATTGATGATGGGCTTGGCACTGACAGGCACAACTGCCGCATTCGCCCAAAACTCATACGTTCACAAGCAATCGGCGGTGGAAGGCTATGTCTGGCCCGAAGACCCACAAGTATTGAAGAAGTTGGACTACTGGAGAGACCAGAAGTTTGGTGTGCTGATGCACATGGGTCTCTACAGTGTACCCGGTGTCGTGGAGTCATGGTCGATTTGTCCTGAAGACTGGATAGTAAGAGAGAGAAAGCCCACCTACGAGGAGGACAAGGCATGGTACTGGAGCCAGAAGGACTCGCTCAATCCCGTCAACTTCAATCCCGACAAATGGGCGGAAGTGATGAAGAAGGCTGGCATGAAGTACATGCTCTTCACCACCAAGCACCATGACGGATTCTGTATGTTCGACTCCAAATATACCGACTTCTCCATCGCCCACGGTCCCTTTGCCAACAATCCCCGCATGAACATCGCCAAGGAGGTGTTCGAGGCTTACCGCAAGAAGGACTTCATGATCGGATGTTACTTCTCCAAGCCCGACTGGCACAGCAAATGGTTCTGGAACCCTTACTTCGCAGTAAAAAACCGTATGCAGAACTACAAGAGGGAAAGACATCCCGACTGGTGGCAGAACTACCGCAAATACACCCAGAACCAATTGAACGAGTTGACCACTGACTATGGAAGCCTCGACATCCTCTGGTTGGACGGCGGTTGGGTGACCGGCGACGAGATAGGTCTCGACAGCATCCTGGTGGAAGCCCGCAAGCGCCATCCCGGTCTGATCAGCGTGGATCGCAGCATCCGTGGCAAGAACGAGAACTACCAGACTCCCGAGCAAGGCATTCCAGCCAAGCAGCTGGACATTCCATGGGAGAGTTGCATCACCCTGAGCCACGCCTGGAGCTGGGTTCCCAACGCACAGTTCAAGTCAGCCACCAAGGTCATCGGTATCCTTTCAGAGATAGTAGCCAAGGGCGGTTGCCTTGCTTTGGGCGTAGGTCCCAAGCCCGACGGCACCTTGCAGCCCGAGGTAACCGACCGTTTGCTGAAAATCGGCAAATGGCTGGACAAGAACGGAAAGGCCATCTATTCCACCGTCAATGCCAAGCACTACAATGACGGCAAGGTGTGGTTCACCGCCAACAAGAACGGCAAGACCCTCTATGCCATCTATGCCTTGGAGGACGACGAGAGAACTCCCAAGACCATTACCTGGACAGTGAACAAGCCCAATGGAAAGCTCACCCTCTTGCAGAACGGCAAGTCTGTGAAATATACCGTCAAGGGCGACCAGGTGACCGTCACCGTTCCCGCAGGAACCAAGAACGAGCCACTGGCTTTCATGTTTAACGTGAAATAACAGCCTCATCAATAAAAAAACTGAAAAAGGGGTGCACCGCATATACGACGTACCCCTTTTTCAGGTCATTATCCTCAAAATCCTTTATTTCACAATGGAGGTAATCTGGTTTCTTGCACCCTTCATTCCTACAAGGAAAGCCTTGGCACTACCGAACTTCAGGAACATATCCAGACGAACCGGGATGTGGTTGTCATCATCGGTGACATAGAAATCTACAATCTTCTTATACTTCTCATCCTGCAGCTCCATATAGGCAAGACGAAGGCAACGGTACTTGATGCCATTGTCAGCCTTGATGGTGACCTTGCCGGCAAAGCGCAACTGGGCAGGAGTGCGACCGTCACCGTCCACGATGGGGAAATTGACAACATATCCTTTCTTCCAATTGGCAGGGTTGAAGTTGCGGGCACGAAGGAAGATGTTCATCATGTCGAACACACATTCATCATAGACACCCTTCTTCCAGGAGTGCGAACCGTCGGTACGCTGGTAATGCTGACGGGTATGACACTTGCCGCCAGAGTAACTATAGAACACCTCGTCCACCGTATAACGCTTGCCTTCTCGCGCTCCCTTGCGGAAATACATGGGAGCCATATCGGTGCCACTGTAGCAAAGCAAGGTGTCACGAAGAACGAAGAAATCGTCCACACGGTCATTGCCCCTTGTTATCAAGGAACCACGATAGGCAGGTTTGCCGTCACGCGTTGTCTGCACGACGGACATACTGGCATTGCCAGCCTTGACCCAGACAAACTTCCAGTTATAGTACAGGTTGTAAGTGAGGAACTCACCCGACTTGAATGCCGTGTTACGGAATGTACACTGTGCAGACACCATCGTGCTGCACAACATCAACAAGGATGCAATACATAATGACTTCAGTAATCTCATATTATCACATATTAGGAATGTATTGTATGCCAAGCTTCTTGGCACGCTCTGCATTCTGGTTCTTTATTTTCTTTTCCTTCTCTGGCTTTTGCTTGGTGATGGCACTGGGTTTCTGACGCGACAGCAGTCGCTCGGTAGGATTCCAGGTCTCCGTCATGTCCCACTTCTCCTTGCATTCTATGGCTCCCGGATAGTAGTACACCTCTTCTGCCTGCAAGTCCTTGTCATAGTCGCCCGTGTCCCATTTTCCGTTTCCATTACGGTCCACAATCATTCTCATGTAGTACTTGTCGGGCTTCAGGTAATAGAACTCAGCCACGCCATTCACTGCCTTCACCTCCTTGATGACAGCATCCTGTGCATTCAGGAGTTGCACCAGCAAGGGCAGGCTGTCCTTGTCACTGACGATATTGACCAGCAAGGTGCCATAGGCATCGAGCGAATTGACCTTGAAACCCTGTTTCACGGGATTCGAAACCAAACCGTAGATGTCCCGGAAGGCAGCGGAATCCACCTCCAGACTATACTCCACATCGGGTCGCCACTCTCCCCGCAACTGATAAATGCGGTTTCCCTGTTCGGTAAACTCGAACGGTGCCCGATACCACAATGTGTCATGCTTGGCATAGAGATGGATACCTGCCGTGTCTACTTTCTCCAACGGGGTGTCGAACGTGAAGCTGATGTTCTTGTCGGGGTCCATCTGGGAAGCAACACCCACCTTGACAGCCAAGGGCTTGGGAGCCATCACACTATCATAAGGTTCGCCCTTCTTCTTGAGTTTTTTCTGTTTCTTCTCCCAGTCCTCAAACTCCTTCTTCAACCGCTTCTGTCTCTTCTCGTACGACTCCTTCGCAAGAATATCGAGCGTATCCACCTGGTTGACGAGTACCCCAAGACTGTCCGTCATGCGGTAGGTCAGCTCCATCCTGAGCGTATCCTGGTTCACCAATGCCGTATCCTTCAGCCAATAGGTGATGGAATCTTTCTTCTCCGTCGACTCTATGAGGAAGGCGTCCTGTTCGTTGAAGTTGAGTCCCTTGATTTGTGGCAGGATGGAGTCGCCATAACTATAGAACAAGGAGAAATTGGTGGCATCCTTGCGTTCCGACTTCAGGAAATAACGGTCGGTCTGCACTTCTGTGAAAGCCCTGAGCACCACATCGTCGGGTAAGAAATGGGTATAGGGAACACGGGTAATCGACTTGATGTGCAACGTGTCAGTCCACAACGTATCCTGTCGGGTGTCGGGCTTGGACGACGGCACGATGATGTCGTGCGAAAAAGCCAACTTCTCACTCTTCTGGCTGAACATATAGTTGGCATCCATATCCTGCAAGGCATAGATGCGATAGGACCCCGGAGCCACACCCTTGATGACGAAACGTCCGCGGCTGTCGGTACGGCTCACACGAAGCATGGGTTTCTTGCGGAAAGCCGAGTCAGACAAGTCATCATAGAGACCCACCAGGATTCCCTTGATAGGCTCAAGATTCTCAGACTCCAACACATATCCCGACACCTCCATCGTGTCGATGACACCGCCCGTAGAGAAACTATAGGTATAGTTGCCCAATGGGTTACCCTCGTTGTTGTCGCTGATGGCATCGGAGAAGTCAATCGTGTAGGTGGTGTTCTCCTTGAGCGTATCAATCAGCGACACCTGTATTTTCTTGCCGGAAGCCTTGATCTCAGGTGTCTCCAACTGGGGCGGGGACACCACGACCTTCTCGGAGGCATTGTCCAGCTTGATGAACTCGTCGAAATAGATGCTCACTTTCTTGCTCTTCACATTGACTGCACCATCTTCCGGATTAGCCCCAATCACCTTGGGGGGAGTCTCGTCAAACCATCCTCCGTCGGGCTGTCCCATCTTGGCACAGGATGCCAACAACAGGAAAGCCAGGATATATAAGGGAAAATATAATGATTTCTGTCTCATAACCATTTTATTTATTCATAGCGAGCATCTCGTCGATGTTCTTGCGACTATTGCTCAGGCGGGGTACCTTGTGCTGACCGCCCAACTTGCCCTTGCTCTTCAGCCAGTCGTTGAACAGGTTGGGGCGTGCCTTGACCACCTCCAGATGCTGCAATGTTACATCATGGAAACGCTTCGCCTCATAGTCGCTGTTGATTTCCTGCAAACGTCTGTCGAGCAAGGTGGAAAAGTCACTGAGGCTCACAGGCTCCTTGGAGAACTCTATCAGCCACTGGTGGCGACACTTGGCATTGCTGTCCATAAAGACAGGAGCAGCGGTATACTCTGCCACCTGGGCACCCGTCTGCTCACAGGCATACTTCAAGCCTTTCTCGGCATTGTCCATGATCAACTCCTCGCCAAAGGCATTGATGAAATACTTGGTGCGACCCGTGATGACAAACTTATAGGGGTTCTTGCTGGTGAACCTGACAGTGTCGCCTATCAGGTAGCGCCACAAACCACAGGAGGTGGTAATTACCATCGCATAGTTCTTGCCCACCTCAATGCCCTGCAAGGGAACCACCGTAGGATTCTCCGTGCCAAACTCGTCCATCGGGATGAACTCATAGAACACCTCATAGTCTATCATCAAAGACATGGAAGGGTCGGAAGGGTCATCCTGCAAGCCAAAGAAACCCTCGCTGGCATTATATGTCTCCATATAGTGCATATTGGGAGAAGTGATGAGCTGCTCATACTGCTTGCGATAGGGAGTGAAAGCAATGCCGCCATGGAAGAACATCTCCAGGTTGGGCCATACTTCCTCCAGATGCTTCTTGCCCGAAAGTTCCATCACGCGCACCAGGACACTGAGCATCCAACTTGGCACTCCCGATATGTTGGTCACGTTCTTGTTCATCGTCTCCTGGGCAATGCGGTCGCGCTTCACCTCGAAGTCGCTCAAGAGGGCTGTCTGCTTCTTGGGAACGCGTACCAGATTGGCAAGTGGATTGATATTCTCGATGAGGATGGCGCTCAAGTCGCCCACCAGACTGCCCGACAGGTTGTAGTTGGGAGAGTGGCTTCCACCGAGAATAAGACTCTTGCCATCGAATATCCTGCTCTTGGGATTGTTGCGCAGATAATAAGCCACGGCATCGAAGCCACCGGCGTAATGGATGCCCTGTAGACCGTCTTGTGAGACCGGGATGAACTTGCTCTTGTCGTTGGTGGTGCCCGATGACTTGGCGTACCATTTCACGGTACCCGGCCACAGCACGTCCTTCTCCCCATGGCGCATACGGTCGATGTCACCCTTCAACTCCTCGTAGGTATTGACAGGCACATTCTTGGCAAATTTCTCATAGCTGTCCGTCGTATTCAACAGATGCCTGACACCATATTCCGTATTCTTGCCCTTCTCAAGGAGTTTCATGAGCACACGATGCTGCAACAGTTCCGCATCAGTGACATACTTGTCCAACTCCTTCTGACGGGGTTTGAAAACGTGACTTACTATAGATGTTAAACTCATATCTTGATCAAATATATCGTTGTAATCTGCAAAATTAACCTAAACTTTTGATATAGAAAATGTTTTTACGTTTTTTAATACACTAAATTCCATTTCCCACAAACCTATGAGACCGGGATAGAAAAAGAAAACTTTTCCATCCCGGTCTCATAACTTATGAAACACCACCTTATTCACCCTCAAAGGCAGCAGCCTCTGCGGCTGCAATGATGTCTTCCCTTGACATCTCTTTGGGTTCTGCGGTAATGTCGCTCAAATCAAACTCTTCAGATTCTTTTTCCACCACCTGGGTATTCACCTCAGGCTCCTTGGGAGTTTCCACTGTATTCTCCACCACCTCCGTGTTGTGGGTGATGATGAAATCATCCTTCACCTCGGTGTCGGGTACATTCTCCACGGGTTCCTCCTCCATCTTGGTGCGGTTGCCCTTGGCGGCAAACACGGCATCGATATACTGAGGTTGCTTGCGCAACTGTTCGAGGGTATATTTCGAAGCCAATTGCTGGCTCTCCTTCTTGGAATAGCCCTTGCCAATGCCGCTCTTCACGCCCTCGATCTCCACCTGATAGGTAAAGACAGGACTTCCGTTCTTGTCCTTCTTCTGGTCGAGCTGCACAAACTCCAACTTGACGCGGTTCTTCTGGCTCCATTCAATGAGTTTGCTCTTGAAGTTCACCTCCTTGTAAGCCACCTTATCGATGTTTATCATTTGTGCCAGGATGCGCTTCTGCATGAAATGCATACATACATCATAACCGCGGTCCAGGTAAACGGCACCCACCAAAGCCTCGAACGCATTTCCTCCCATATAGCTGTTATGAGAAGAACTGTGTCCATTGGAAAGAATCAGCTGGTTGATGCCCATCTCCTGCGCCAGTTTGTTGAGTGTGTCTCGCTGCACCAACTTACTGCGGGTATTGGTAAGAAAACCCTCTCGCTTTCCGGGAAAATGCTGGTAGACGATATCCCCTACCACTGCATCCAATACTGCGTCGCCCAGGAACTCCAGCCGTTCGTTGTTCATGGGCTTGCCTTTGGCATTGCGGTGCATCACGCTCTTGTGCATCAGCGCCATCTTGTAATAGCTGATGTCATGGGGATAGAAACCAAGAATCTCGTACAAAGAAAAATAAAGCTCTTTGTCCTTGCGGAAAGAGAGCTTTATCCTGTCTATAAAATTATTCAGCATACTTCTTGAACACTACACAGCAGTTGTGACCACCGAATCCGAAGGTGTTGCTCAATGCAGCACGAACCTCACGCTTCTGGGCCTTGTTGAAGGTAAAGTTCAAGTTGTAATCAAGTTCCTCATCGTCATCACCCTCCTCATGGTTGATGGTAGGAGGCACGATGTCGTTCTTCACACTCAGCACACAAGCCATTGCCTCTACAGCACCGGCGGCACCGAGGAGGTGACCTGTCATAGACTTGGTGGAACTGATGTTGAGCTTGTAAGCTGCATCGCCGAAAACAGCCTTGATGGCCTTTGCCTCTGAGATGTCACCCACATGAGTGGATGTGCCATGAACATTGATGTAGTCGATGTCCTCAGGCTTCAAGTTAGCATCCTTGAGGGCGCGCTCCATCACGAGCTTGGCACCGAGACCTTCAGGATGGGAAGCAGTGATGTGATAAGCGTCAGCGCTCTCACCCTCACCCACCATCTCTGCATAAATCTTCGCACCACGAGCCTTGGCGTGCTCCAGTTCCTCCAATACGAGGCAACCTGCACCCTCGCCCATGATGAATCCGTCACGGCTTGCGCTGAACGGACGTGAAGCATGCTCCGGGTCGTCATTTCTGGTAGACAAAGCGTGCATGGCGTTGAAACCGCCCACACCACACTCACAGATGGCAGCCTCTGCACCACCGCTCACGATGATGTTTGCCTTGCCCAAACGAATCAGGTTGAAGGCATCAGCCAAAGCATTGCTTGAAGAAGCACATGCTGAAGAGGTGGCGTAGTTGGGACCGTGGAATCCGAAGTGGATGGAAATCTGGCCAGCTGCGATGTCGGCAATCATCTTGGGGATGAAGAATGGATTGAACTTAGGACCATTCTCCTTGTGGGTAGCATAATAAGATACCTCGTCCTCAAAAGTCTTGATACCGCCGATACCAACGCCGAACACAACGCCCACGTTGTCCAAGTCTTCCTTTTCAAGGTCGATACCAGCGTCCTTTACACCCTGCATGGCAGAAATCATGGCCAACTGAGTGTAACGGTCGAGCTTGCGAGCTTCCTTACGGTCAATCCATTCATTGACGTTCAGGTTCTTTACCTCGCAAGCGAACTTGGTCTTGAAAAGGGTTGTATCAAAATGAGTAATAGGGGCAGCGCCACTCTTTCCAGCAATAAGGTTGCTCCAAGTTTCCTCAGGAGTGTTACCTACCGGAGTCACGGCACCAAGACCTGTTACTACAACTCTTTTTAATTCCATTTAAGAAAGAATTAGTGGCTAAAATTACTTAGCGTTCTCCTCGATGTAAGCGATAGCGTCACCTACTGTAGAAATCTTCTCTGCCTTGTCGTCTGGGATAGAGATAGAAAACTCCTTCTCGAACTCCATGATCAACTCTACAGTGTCCAAAGAATCTGCACCGAGATCGTTTGTGAAGCTTGCCTCTGGCTTAACTTCTGCCTCATCAACACCGAGTTTATCAACGATAATAGCCTTTACTTTGCTTTCAATTTCTGACATAATTGTAACTTTTAAAATGTTTATAAATTAATTTCTAATTAAAAATTCGGGTGCAAAGGAACACTTTTTTTTTCAAATAAACAAAACTTTTCATGAAAAAAGTGTTTCCGTCTGCACATTTACCCCTATTTTGTGCATTATTTTTTACTTTTTTCCTATTTTTGTCCCTTCTTTGTTGGTCGTTTGCGATATTTTATTTACTTTTGTAAAATGTTTAATTTAAAAACCATCAACGTATGACTTTTACAGAAAATGCCAACCATATCTTTAATCAGGCTATCGCCGATTATCATGTCAAGGACAATATCGACACACCCATCGACAACCCCTTCGAGGAAGGTACCATCGAGAACCGTCTTTACCTGAAATGTTGGATCGACACCGTACAGTGGCACTTCGAGGACATCATCCGCGACCCGCAGATCGACCCCGTGGAAGCCTTGGTACTGAAACGGCGCATCGACAAGAGCAACCAGGACCGCACTGACCTCGTGGAACAAATCGACTCTTACTTCCGCGAGACCTACAAAAACGTGAAGGTGCAGGCTGATGCCCGCATCAATACGGAGAGTCCAGCCTGGGCTGTAGACCGCCTCAGTATCCTCGCCCTCAAAATCTACCACATGAAGGAACAGGTGGACCGTGCCGATGCCAGCGATGACCACAAGGCAAAGTGCCAGGCGAAGCTGAACGTATTGTTGGAACAACAAGTAGACCTAAGCACCGCCATCGACCAACTCTTGGAGGACATCGAGGCGGGTCGTAAGTACATGAAGGTGTATCGCCAGATGAAAATGTACAACGACCCATCGACCAACCCGGTGCTTTACAACCAGAAGTAATATCCCACATTATTATATATATAAGATAGAGAATGAAGACTGAGCACATCCTTATCATCCGCTTTTCGGCCATGGGCGACGTAGCCATGACCGTGCCTGTGGTATATTCCCTGGCAACACAATATCCATCCGTGAGGATTACGGTACTCAGTCGTCCGTTCGCCCGTCCCTTCTTCGAGAAGCTGGCACCCAACGTGGGATTCATGGAGGCAGACATCAAGAACGAGTACAAGGGCATGAAAGGGCTCAATGCCCTCTACCGCCGTCTTGTGGCAAAACAGTTCACCGCCATCGCCGACCTCCACAGCGTACTGCGGTCCGACTACCTCCGTATGCGTTTCCAACTGGCACGCTATAAGGTGGCGCACATCGACAAGCACCGCAAGGGAAAGCGACAGCTCGTAGCCAGCAACGGCAAGAAACTGGTACAGCAACCCACCTCCTTCCAAAACTATGCAGATGTCTTCGAAGAGTTGGGTTATCCCGTCAAGATGAACTTCGACACACTTTTTCCACAAGGTTGTGGAGATCTCTGTCGATTGTCCCAAAGTTTCGCCAAGGAAGAAGACAAGACTCCCCTGTGGATAGGCATTGCGCCCTTTGCAGCACATGAGGGGAAAATCTATCCCCCGCAACTGATGGAGAAAGTTATCCAAAAACTTATCCACGCTTATCCACACATCAGGATATTCCTCTTTGGAGGCGGAAGCAACGAGACTCCCATCATGGAGGAATGGGCGGAGAAGTACCCGGAGGTGGAGAATGCCTCAGCCAGGCTGAACGGGCTTCAGGAGGAACTCATCCTGATGAGCCATCTGAAGGTGATGGTCAGCATGGACAGTGCCAATATGCACCTGGCATCATTGGTCAACACCCCCGTGGTGAGCATCTGGGGAGCCACCCATCCCTACGCCGGCTTCATGGGTTGGCACCAAGACCCCCACAACGCCGTGCAGATAGAACTCCCCTGCCGCCCTTGCAGCATCTACGGCAACAAGCCCTGCGCACGCGGCGACTTCGCCTGTATGAAGAACATATCACCGGAACTGGTCGTACAGAAAATCAGTTCCGTCGTCACACGGAATTGACACCCCTATCCTTCCATCAACCGAGCAGACTTTTCCTTGCGGAAAGGTCTGCTTTTCTTTTATCCACAAATCCGTGGAAAAGTGTCCGTATAACCCTATTGATAACTGGAAAACAACTTTGTGAATATCCACAGCCCCCGTCCGCCACCCTCGGAATCGAGGATATCCACAGGGTTGTTATGGAGTTTTTATGAAGTTTTTCGCAAATTTTGAGCGGAAAAAGATATAAACTTATTAACTTTGCACCGAATTGGGGAAATGTTGAAAAAACACATAAGGTGTTAGAGAACAAAAATAAAAGATGAGTACCCTCAGCGAATAAGATGGAACAAGACTTGGATAACGAAATCTCCAAATATTTCGCCACCTTTTTATCCACTTATCAACGGCACATCATCATCCCTATATTCTTTTTTTTAAAATTAAGAAATAAAGAAATATAATATAAATGTTATGGTGAAAAAAGAATGGATAGAGAAAGGATACGTCGATGAAACGGTCGACGAGTCGCTGGACTTGAAAAAGGAGATACGCCGGCTCTGCAAGGAGAAGGATGCAATCATCCTGGCGCACTACTATACGGTGGGCGAGATACAGGACATCGCTGACTTCGTGGGCGACTCCCTCGCCCTTGCCCGCAAGGCCGCCGAAACCGATGCCAAGGTGATGGTGATGTGCGGCGTGCATTTCATGGCGGAGACCTGCAAGCTCCTGAGTCCTGACAAGACCGTGCTGTGCCCCGACCTCAATGCCGGATGTTCGTTGGCGGACAGTTGCAAGGCGGAGGACCTGAAGAAATACAAGGAGGAGCATCCGGGTTACAAGGTGGTGAGCTATGTGAACACCACGGCGGCAGTAAAGGCGCTGACGGATTGTGTGGTGACCAGCGGCAATGCCAAGAAGGTCATCGACAGCTTCCCCGAGGACGAGAAGATCATCTTTGGTCCCGACTACAACCTTGGCAACTACATCAACAGTGTCACGGGCAGGAGTATGCTGCTCTGGAACGGGGGATGTCATGTGCATGAGAAGTTCTCCGTGGAGGCGATCGTGAAGTTGAAGGAGGAGCATCCCGATGCCGTCGTGATGGCGCACCTGGAGTGCAAGGCTCCCGTTCTGGCTGTTGCCGACGTGAAAGGCTCCACCGCCACGATGCTTCATTATGCCGGGGAGCATCCCGAAATCAAGGAATACATCATCGCCACGGAGGCGGGCATCCTGCATGAGCTGGAGCGCAACTGTCCCGAGGTGACTTTCTATCCCGTACCGCCCGAGGTGAGCGAGGGAGGCGTGGGCTGCAGCTGCAACGAGTGCGAGTATATGAAGATGAACAGTCTTCAGAAAATCTACAACGCACTGAAATATGGCTGGCCTACAGTAGAGGTGGATGCAGACATAGCCAAAGAGGCTGTCAAGCCTATAGAGAAAATGCTCTCCCTCTCATAGTATGCAACCGTTCCGTGATTTGGAATGTCTGTTCCTTGTCACGGAACGGCTATTCCAAGTTATACAAACATATAAACCTTATATAGACCTAATATGAACAAGAAATTAATCACTCTCTTTCTGGCAGTATGCTGCCTGCCGCTCTCGGCGAAAGTATATACCATCAGTTCTCCCGACAAGAATTTGGTTGTCAACGTAGATGTGGATAACTCTATCAAATGGGATATCAGGAAAGGGAATACCGTTGTACTCCTTCCTTCTGCTTTGTCCTTGCAAACTGACCGTCAGACACTTGGACAGAATACAAAGGTGGGAAAAGTTTCCGTAACGAATGGGGAAAAAGACGGAAAAAGTTATCAGCGACTGCTCCTTTCCTGCAAGGGATATGATGTGGAGTTCCGGGTTTTCAACGATGCCGCAGCCTATCGTTTCGTTCCCAAGAAACTTATTAATAAGGTGGTGAGCGAGACTTCGGAATATCGCTTTGCCGGCGACTATGGTACCTTTGTGCCGTATGTAAACAATCCCCGTGACGGTGAGCGCTGGTGCAATTCCTTCGAGTCTTACTACGACGAGGCACCTCTTTCCAAGATGTACAAGGACTCGCTTGCCTTCACGCCTCTCGCCGTTTGTCTGCCCGAGGGCAAGAAGGCGGTACTGATGGAGGCGGATGTGGAGAACTATCCCGGTATGTATCTCTTGAAGGGCGATGCCTCGGGGAATACTTCCAGTGATGCGATGCATGCTACCTTCGCTCCTCTTCCTGTCAAGGAAATCATCGGCAGGAGCATTGCCCACAACCTGATTCCCACCGAGCGCGCCAACTACATTGCAGAGAATGTCACCAAGCTGCCCTGGCGCATCGTGCTGGTGACAGACCAAGACAAGCAACTGCTGGGCAACGCCATCGCCAAGGTTCTCGGTCCTGCGTGCCGCATCAAGGACACATCGTGGATCAAGCCCGGACAAGTGGCTTGGGACTGGTGGAACAACACCAACATCACGGGCGTGGATTTCCGTGCCGGCATCAACACCGAAACTTATAAGTACTTTGTGGATTTCGCCAAGAAGAACGGTTTGCAGTACATCATCATCGACGAGGGATGGAGCGACTCCGAGGACTTGCTGAAGTTCTCCGACAAGATGGACATGGCGGGCATCATCGACTATGCCAACAAGAACGGCATCGGAGTAATCTTGTGGTCCACCTGGCGCAACATGGTTCAGCGTGGCCATGAGAAGATGGAAGAGGTGATGAAGCACTATGCCGACATGGGCGTGAAGGGATTCAAGGTGGATTTCTTCGACCGTGACGACCAGAAGTGCATCAATTCCATCTACGAGATGTCAGCCTGTGCAGCCAAGCACCACCTCTTGCTCGACCTTCACGGTATGCGTCCCTTCGGCGTTCACCTGGCTTACCCGAATGTGGTGAACTATGAGGGAGTGAGGGGACTGGAAAACTCGAAGTGGGAGCCCCGTCTGGGCGACGGTCCGATGTACGACA
The DNA here is from genome assembly GCA_963600595.1 of Subdoligranulum sp. APC924/74. GTDB lineage: Bacteria > Bacteroidota > Bacteroidia > Bacteroidales > Bacteroidaceae > Prevotella. Next base: position 23,955 of record CAVCCB010000016.1, read on the forward strand.
TGCCTCGTTACGCAGTCACCATTCCTTATCTCCGTGCCCTTGAGGGACCTTTCGACTATACGCCGGGTGCCATGGTTAATGCCGTCCGCTCGCAGTATTTCGGCAACAACGACCATCCGATGAGCCAGGGTACGAGAGTGCATCAGATGGCGATGTACACCCTCTTCGACGCTCCCCTGCAGATGCTTGCCGACAGTCCTACTAAGTACATGCAGAACCAGGAGTGTACCGACTTCATCACCCAGATACCAACAGTATATGACGAGGTGGTTCCCCTTGACGGTGTGATGGGTGAGTATGTGGTAATGGCGAAGCGCAAGGGCAACAAGTGGTATGTTGCTGCCATGACCAACTGGAAGGCACGCGACCTCACCATCGACTTGTCCCCAATAAAAGGTCTCTCGGGAAAGGCGAACATCTTTGCCGATGGCATCAATGCCGACAGGGAGGCAACCGATTATAAACATACTTATCAACAAGTATCGGGAAAAGACAAGCTGAACGTTCACCTCGCTCCCGGCGGTGGTTGGACGGCAATCATAGAATAAAACAAACAGGGCGAACGTATTTTGAAACGTTCGCCCTGTAGTTATTTTGGCGGATGATTTGTTTGAGAATAGGAATCTTAGTTGTTGGGTTCTAATTCTTCTGTCGCACAAATGGAATGTAGCTCAACTTTTTTTACGTTTGGATATGTTCCTTTGTAATCAGCAGTCATGTCTTTCACAAAGCCATCTTGGGTTTTGTAGAATGTAGCCAACACATTTGCCGTGTAAATATTGATAGGCAGCAAATGCCAAACTTCGGTATTGTCATCATACGGTTGGATGTTAAGATTTCCCTCCATACGGGTATTGCCGTCTTTGTCCGTTATCTTGAGCCTTTTGGCTTCCTTATTACCTGGCATAGGGGTTGTGGCATATAATGTATAATAATGATAGTATGAATCTTTCTCTATGGCATCAGCAGCAATAGCTGCAGAATCCTCAGCAGAAACACCCTCAACTAAACATTTTCTATCTACCACATACATGGTTCTGCCACGTGTCCAACATTCAGTCCAGTCTTTCACTTCAACCTTCAAAGTAGCCGAGTTGCCTTCGGAGTCGGTTATGGTGACAGTGGCATTTCCTACAGAAACAGCATTTACATAGATTTCTTTCTCAGCTTCATTTGTGGAACATGAGACTTTTACTATATTCTCGTCGGATGATGTGGCGGAAATTTTGCCATTAGCCCCATTGATATTCACTTTACTACTACCATATTTATAGACGGTAAGAGCAGTAATCGCAATCTTCTTGCCGGTATTGATGTCACCCACGATTTCGTCTTCGGTGAGTTGAATACCAGAGTCTTCTTTGCTGCAACTTGCAAAAGACAGCAAGGCTGTCAATGCCATAAGAATCATTTTCGTTTTCATACGCTTTCTATTTTAGAGGTTTTTACTTATTTAATAAACGCAGAAT